>JANQEY010000157.1 GCA_028278125.1 bacterium
GACTTGCCAGCTCAAGCCTCTTTTCGATAGCTTTTACCTGTGCTGTAGCTGATTCATGGGCTGCGCGTGCAGCGTCAAGATCCTGTTTTGAAGAAGTCCGTGATTCGTATAAAGCCTGTGTACGGTCATATACGGATTTGGCGTTTCTCTCCAGCGCTTGTGCCTGTGCTAAAGAGGCTTCAGCCTGCTGAACCTGGAGTTCATAGTCACTGGCATCCATCTTCGCGATCAGCTGTCCCTTTTCAACTGAATCACCAACACGGACTGGAACTCTTTCTATAAAACCGGGCACTTTAAAGCTGATACGTGATTCAGTGCCAGCCTGCGCTGTCCCTGAAAACGTGCGTATTCTACTTCCGCCGGTGGCAAAAACTTTTTCATATCTTACCGGCCTGATAGGTGGTTCTTCCTGTTGTACATCCTTGGAACAGGAAACAACCAGCAGCAGAGCAATAATCGGAACTAATTTTGTAAAACGTTGTAATACCATCTTAACCCCCTGGGAATTGTCAATAAGGGTAAATGTCTATAGTATTGGTAACTATTTGCCTTGAGTGCTGATAAAATATTCACTTAATCTCTGGATCATTCCATCAACAGCATCCTGGGTAACAAAAAACTCCAGCTCTCCGACCGCTCTCTGGACATTCATATAATCCACCAGGAAATCATAAACCGCGTTTGCCGCTATCTGGTCTGTTACCAGCGTTGCGTTCTGTGCGTCCAGCAGTTCAATGATTGATACGGCACCTCGTGCGTAACCGTCCCGCACGGTCTCATAGGTCTTCCGGGCGGCTTCGGCTGCGCTCCTGGAAAGTTCGATTGAGGCGTAAGAAGCACCTGCCATATGCGCCGAGGAACGAATCCGCTGCTCTACCTGCTCGGCAACGGAGGCACGCTGTTGTTCCAGTTGTTTCACTTCGAGACTGGTTTTTTGCGTCGCTATAATCCTTGAACCGCCATTAAAAACAGGAAGTGATATATTCACACCTACTGACCAGTTGAGGTCATCAGCCTCTTCCATCTGACCGGGTACAATCGGCGGAAGCATTGCAGCGCCCCTCACTTCATTCAATCCACCGTACAAGGGACCGAAAATGTCGCCCATCGCACCGGGATCAGATCCAGCTCCCTGGCGGTCAAATACGTTCTCCAGGTTAGCCTGCAGGGCAATAGTCGGCGCATAAAATGAATGTTTGTTCGAAGCAAGAGAACGTTTTTTAACTTCTATCAGTTTGTCCAGCATTGCCAGTTCAGGGGCATTACTGAGACCTTCAATCACCAGGAATTCGCGCAAAGTCCTGAACTTTAGCGGATCTTCTATAAACGTATACATTCCCCTCTGGCTGACCAGGAGATTGGAATTAACCAGGTCTGTTTTTTCGAGGGTAAAATGTTCTTCAAGTGGACGATGCAGGATGCGGTTGAACTGTATCTCGGCAAGGTTTCTTCGTGAATTAGCCTGGATGACCGATTGCCTGTCCTGTGCTATAGATGCTTCCCAGCGGTAAACTTCAGCGGGTCCGGCAACACCAACCGACTCCCTCACACGCGCCAGTTCAAGGTTGGAACGTGAAAGAAGAAGATTTTCCTTCTGTATCTCTTCAATGGTTTTTGCTCTCAACACGTCCAGGTATGCGATAGCCGCCTCAAGGCCGATATCGAGACGTAGTGACTCAAATTCCTCCTCGCGCGATCTCTGCAGGTTTCTCTGGATGGATATATTTGCCAGTGCCGGTTCCGAGAAAACAAGCTGCGTAACGGTCGCGCCACCGGTTATGGTGCGTTCGGCAGCCTGCCCCAGGCTTGCTTCAGCACGGTCCTCGTCAATCAAGGCACCTTGTGCGTACACATCCGCTTGCGGCAGGTAATTGCTCCAGGCGTCCTGAATGTCTTTTTCGCTTGCTTCCAGCGCCATCCGTTGGGCTGCAAGGGCGATATTTACTCTCACAGCTTCATTAACCGCGCTGCCCAGATTCCAGTTTTTAGAAACCTCTTTTCTTTGTGCGTTAACCAGTTCAGCTTCCGTCATTATTTTCCATTTAGGATAAATTCCGACTTTCCTGCAGGTCTCCATGTTTATGGAAAGCTGTTGATCCATCGAATAAGCTACTGGAATATCTTCCGGACGATCACCCAGCAGGATACGCTGAACATTCAAGGCAACTCTTCGTGCCCACCTGTCAAAAGTCCGCTCTGTTGTTAAACCTGCGAGGATTCCCACCTCAACATCCATCCTGCCGAGGAGTGAAAAGCTGGGTAGTTTTTTCTCGATTAAACCGTCCGCCAACTTTCGGAATTCATCCTCATCCAGCATGAATAGCGGAGCTAAGAAAACGGCTTCTACATCAGGAGGAATGTCTGCCAGTGCCTTTTCAGCTGAATGTGCTACAGGAATGATATCTATTGATTCAACACCTTGAGGGACAAATGTGTGCATTTTTTGAACAGCATTATCCGATATGCCTACCATGTTTTCACTTAAAAGGATGCCAAGCTTTTTAAAACTGAAGATGTCAGTAAAAGCTTGAACATCACGCTTAAAAATATTGGGAACGGATATATATGTCAGGTTTTTTACACCACTGGTTCCCTCTTCGGTATAGGGTAGGTCCTGGATTACTGCATCAAGTATAAAGGGTGCGATTACTGGTTTAGGCAGGTCGCGCATATGGGCAGCCAGGTGCGAGGAAGAGACACCCATTGTGATCACTATGTCGATATTCGGATCATTCAAAAAGTTATTTATCTCGTTCTTGATACTTTCAACAGACCAGTCTGTTTCAACTGCGTCACACTTGATAAATTCAACTTCAAATTCCCCTGCAAGCAAATCGGAAATTTCTTTGGTAAAGAGTTCTCCAATCGAGGTTCCTCTCTCCCATGGCCCATCGACAATAATTCCAATATTAACTTTTTCCTGGGCTGAGACAGGTGAAAAAAAAGGCAAACTGATTAACATTACTAAAATCAAGAGAGATGGCAGAAATCTACCCATAACAATATCCCCTGGTAAGACAAAAACCTGGTGTGCATTTGATGTAAGGAAAATCCGCGAATAGAACATTATAATTAGTCAAGCTGAAAAATTAAACCGAAATATTTTTTTAAATCATTTCATTTTAAAGGTGAGTTCATTCCAGAATATAGTCCTCACCCATGAAGATACAATCGTCTCTCGGAAACTAATTCAAATTAGACCGGATCATTAAAACAGGTTTTATGAATATAATTAATAAAGACTATGGTTTTAAATGGGCTGCTTGTTCGCAATAATAAACAAGTTTGCTGAAACCGGAATTCGATCTTATAATGTACTCTTGATGTTTACAAAAGATTCATGAGCTAACTCTTGGTGTTCGATTTAACGGCTGGAGTTTTAAATGGCAAAGATGACTTTTCTTGGAGCGGCTGGTACGGTAACGGGTTCTAAACACCTGCTCGAGTGGGATGCAGGGAAAATCAAACGACGTATTCTTGTTGATTGTGGGATGTTCCAGGGGTTAAAAGAACTGCGTCTGAAAAACTGGGATCCCCTGGGAATAAATCCCGAGTTGATAGATGCGGTCATCCTTACTCATGCCCATATTGACCACATGGGCTACCTGCCAAAACTGGTGAAGGACGGTTTCGACGGCACGATCTACGCCACTGCCGCAACATGTGATCTTGCGGAAATAATGCTTCGTGATGCAGCACATATACAGGAAGAAGATGCAAAGCATGCAAAAAAATATGGATATTCGAAGCATAAAAATCCGGAGCCGCTATATACAACGGCAGATGCTGAAAAGGTGTTTCCCCTGATGCAGCCGTTGTCCTATGATAAACCTTTCCCTGTCCTGGATTCGGCTACAGTTTTCTTGAGGCATTCCGGCCACATCCTCGGCTCAGCTTTTGTTGAACTGACAATTGTTGAGGATGAGAAACCGATCAAGGTTGTATACTCAGGTGATGTTGGAAGGTATGATCAACCAATCCTCCTCGATCCTGATCCTCCGGTAAGCGCCGATTATTTGCTGCTGGAGAGCACCTATGGAGGCCGCAAACACGAAGGAGGTGATCCGAAAAAGGAGCTTGGAGAGGCAATCAGTCGAACCATCCAACGTGGCGGAAGTGTCGTAATTCCCGCTTTTGCTCTTGGACGAAGCCAGGTAATGCTGACCTACCTTGCGGAGATGCTGGATGAACACACCATACCGCCGATAGATGTTTACCTCGACAGCCCGATGGCTATCTCCACAACCTGGGAAACACGAAGCCATCGTGAAGAACTCGATGCCAAGATGTTGTCCGGAATCCGCGAAAACAGGATTTTCAGACGTTCCGACTTCCATTACCTGACCACTCGTGACCAGTCAATGAAGCTTAATACACACGAAGATCCGTGTGTAATTATTTCAGCTAGCGGTATGGCAACGGCCGGCCGGGTTCTTCATCATCTGAAAAGACTTCTTCCCGGCGAAAATAATTCTGTGATCTTTGTCGGTTACCAGGCGGTTGGTACACGTGGCAGGGTAATGGTTGAGGGGGCGACAGAAATTAAAATCCACGGATCGATGATACCCGTAAAGGCGGAAATAGTAAATATTTCAGACATGAGTGGTCACGCCGATTATTCAGAGATGATGCCCTGGTTGAGCAAAATGAGTCTTACCGGTACCACCTTCCTTGTCCATGGAGAAGAGGAGGGACTCAACGCAATGTCGGAAAGGCTCAGCAAAGAACTGGGATGGAATACCTATATACCAGCTCTTGGCGAAGAGGTCGAGCTTGGAGTGCTGTCTGAAAAACCGGTAGTTGAAGAGGAGGTTGTTACCGAAGAACAGCTTTCCCTCAAAGGAGCTGTAGCAGTTGTAATGGGTTCCCAATACTGGGATAGTGTATTAACACAAATGCCTGGCACAGTCGTTTTCAGGGAAGAAACCAGCGATCAACTGGCGGAAAGAATAGTCCGTTCAGGGCTGTTTCGTGAAGTGCTGGTGATGATGAATAATGGTACAGACGAAAACCTTGAAAAGCATGAGTCTTTTATAAAGTTGCTGGAAGAGGGTGGGGTTGTTGCCTGGACAGTAAAACGTGAAAATCGTTGATATATAGGTCGGATTCATAGGTGTAGGCCGGGTTTCCCGAACCCGGTTTATTTATGTATCAGAAAAAATTTCACGAAAAAAGGCCGGATTCATGGAATCCGGCCTCTTCTTTAAACTGAATATCTTAAACAAATGTCTTCATCAGCTCCTTGTGCAGACTGTCGAGATCGTTATAGGCGCTGTTAATCTCTGTGATTTTATCTCTCAGCATGGACATCAGGCGGTTTTTCTCGATCCCGTTCCTGAGGATCAGTAGCAGATCGTCGTTTTCCCAGGGTTTTTCTATATACTGAAAAAGCCCAACCTCGTTGATTGCTTTAATCGCGTTTTCTTTATCCGCGTAACCGGTCAGGATAATCCTTGGAACCTCCGGCTTCAGGTTTCGAACTTTCCCAAGGAATGTGATTCCATCCATCTCCGGCATCAGGTAGTCGGAAACAACCAGGTCTATGTTATTGTTTTCAATGTATACCAGAGCCTTTTCAACTGATGTAAATGTCTCAACCTGGTAATTGGTTTGTAACATCAGGAAAGAGCTGATACTGGTCAGCACCATTTCCTCGTCATCGACAATTACAATTGTTTCAATATCTTTTTTATCTGTCATTATATATTTAACCTCCTGTCATTTTATGACTTGAGGATACTCCGATTATATATTCCCAAGCAACGTATAAAATAATCAATAAAGGAGATATGGCAAGTACAGTTTCTCTGTTTGCTCTAGGGCAGGATATTCTATTTTGAGGATTACGACCGGTTACGGTTGGATGTATCTCTGCCCACATGGGAAACCAACCCGCGCAAACGTCTGACAAGTGCCTTAAAGATTCCCTGTGTTATTTCAACATGGTCAGCCAGCAGGTCGAGGAAGTCTTCTTTATCAATCCGTAACAGTTTAACAGGTTCCAGTGCAACGGCATTTACGACTCTTGGTTCATCATCAAACAAAGCCCATGTCCCGAAAACGTCTTTATACCCGGCGACCATCACGTCTTTGTCGTCACGATGTAACCTGACCTTTCCCTCGATTACCATGTACATGGAGTCGGAAATATCGCCCTCTTTGAACAGGATATTGTCCTTTTCCGCCTCCGTCTCTTCGGTTATAGCAGCGAGGTATGCCAGGTTGGCTGTAGAAATTGACTTGAACTGGTCAATATCCTGGAGAAAGATGACTTTTTCGACGGTAGTTAACATCGTGACTAGTATTATTTCCTGAAATGAAAATTCACTGTGGAATAAATATGGCAAATCCTTTGTTACTTATCAATCCTGTCCGCTAATAATGAAGCTGTCTCACGGATCATGGGATCCCGGCTTTTTGCATGTTCAGCAGCAACTTCTGTCAGTTCAGGTTCATCGAGCTCTGCAATCAGGTAGAGGGCGCATACTTTCAGCCAGTTGTCGTCGCCTTCAAGCAGGGATTTCAGGCAATCGTAATTGCTGTTGATTTTTAATCCAAACGGATTTTCACTGGTTGTTGGAATTTCACCTGATGTTGTCCCCTCAAGAATCGGGAGGATGTATTTTTTCAGCCGGTTATTCAGGAGATTATCCAGGAATTCAATCGCATTAGCTCTCTGGTCAAGTTTGTTACTTGTGACACCCTGGTAGGCATTTAAGATGTCTTCTGGGGTATATCGTAAACCTAGCAGCCGGAAAATAATTTCCAGGTTTCTGTCAAGTCTCTCTTCCAGCGCCTGTATCAGCAATTGCCGAGCGTTTTTAACGCCTTTATTCTCTTCAGAAATATTTTCGTTCGAGCTCTGCGTGCGGAAAACATTCAGCATTGTAAAATAATTACGGGATTCGTCTAGTACCTGCTCTTCAACCGATCGATGATCAATTTTTAAACCGTCATAAGTTGATTTTATCCTGTTAAGTGCCCGGATAATGGCATAACGTATGACGATGTCGTCCTGGTTTATATTTTTCTGCAATGCGTCAACAGATTTCTGCGTACTGATTTTTGCCAGGATGGGTGGTATTCCCAGCTTGATCATCCGGTCCTCTACGGGATCATTCAAACGTTCTACCAGCGGTTCAATTATTTCATTGCCATACATTGATAAAGCTTCCCGGGCGAATTTCCGAACATACTTGGTGTTCAGGTGCGGGATCAGTATAGGTAAAAATTCTTCCGATTGCGTTTTCCCGGCGTTTAAAATAGCTTCACGTAACACCGGGATAGAGAGATCAGCCATCAGTAAATGCAGGTATGGATATAGCTCCGGATCGTTTGCCTCGCCAAGTATTTTTGCCGTCTCTATCTTAACAAACTCAAGGAGTTCTCCCTGAATATTTTCATCTTCGATTTCTTCGATAATATTTTTAAAGTGCTGGTTCAGCTGAATATGCTCACGAATTTCACTGTCCCTTTTACAAATCCTGGCGGTATACATCAGGGCGGCCATTTTAATATGAATGTCATCGTTATGAAGATAGTTGTGGATAAAATCAACGATGTTTTCGGAACGGCTGCACTGGTATTCAACCGCAGCAATACGTACACCCTGGTCAGCATGATATAGCAATTGTTCTATCTTTTGTCTCAAGTCCAGCTCAGGGTATGATTGAGTTAGCTCTATTGCTTTGACAACCACTTCACTTGATTTGTGGTCAAGAAGTTTTTCAAGGTAGGGTGTGACCTGTTCGCTTTGAACATTTTCCAGCAGGTTCAGTATATAGAGAATCTGTTTTTCATTTCCGTTGTCGATCACACTCAGCAGGTTCTTAATGACATTGGGATCAGACGCCGTAATTGTCTGTTCATCGAGCCTGATGGTTCGTTTTTCAATCGCCTGGCGGAAGGCTTCGATATATTCATTTTTGATTCTGGAATTTAGGTAAATCCAGATCGCTATCAGCAATAGAATGATTATACTCAGGTGCCTTGTGGATATGTCGGTCACCTGTGTAAACAGTATCAGCAAAACACCACTTACGCCTGTGGCGAAATTATCAACAAATACGTCAATAAACGCCTTGATCCTGTTTTTTATCACCGCCGGGATCGGTAACGCCAGCAGCTCTATACCCGCTTTATGAATTGATTGTTTAAATCCACCATCACTGATTTTTATAAGAACAGCCGACCATAATCCCCCGAAAAACAATGTTGCCAGCGCCCCGATAAAAATTCCGGCGGGGAGGAAGTACGTAGAAGAAATCACCCCGAACGATTTTATAATTCTCCCCGTCATAAGCAGTTGGATTAACAGCGACACAACACTCAGGTTGGACAGCCAGAATCCAAAGAAAGCGGTCAACCGGTCTTCGTCCTTGATTAACTCGGTTGCGATAGCGCTGTACTGGTAGTCAACAAAATTGGCAACCAGTACCCCCACTCCGACAATTGCCGCCAGGTAACCGATATGTCTTGAGCGGAATATGATCTGGAGAGGATTTGATGAGTCGTCTGACCCGGTTCGTTTTTTTCTTAGGACCTGTTCACGGTAACGTTCCCTGGCGCCCCGCTCCCAGGTAAAAGGCAGAATTATCATGCAGACCAGGAGGAATCCTGCTCCGAACAGGATCAGGTTTTCCGTGCCCAGGACAGGAGCGAAAAAGTTGGCAAAATAGCCACCGAAAATTCCGCCGGATATCGCACCCGCCCCAAGTATTCCGAACAGCCGTTTTGCTTCACGGGCGTCAAAAACATAGTTCGCAAGCAACCAGAATTGGGAGGTTGTCAACACACCGAATAATGCGACCCAGATATACATGAAAAAATAAAACCATGGCGCGCTGTAACCCCGGAAAAGTAACAGCCAGAAAAGAATCAGCGATATGACACTTATAATCAGGGTTGTTGATATTAACCGGTTGAGCCTGACTTTGCTTGAAAGTTTAGAGTAAAAATAGGCAACACCAGCACTGCAAAGCGCTACAAGAACAAAGGCATAGGGCAGGTAGGCAATGCCGAACTTTGTCAGGAAAAGAGAATTCCTGACCGGCTTGATAATCAGGAGCGTGGCAATCACCAGGAATATATAGGCAAACATCAGCCACGTCCGTTTTATTTCGTCGTGTTTGATGTTCAGCATTCTTTCGAAAAATTCTTTCATGATTCCCGGTTATAATTAGTTACCTGCGCTGGCAACAATATAACATTATATAAAGGCACTTCCTCGTAAACTGATACTAAGAACGACAAGATTTAAAAAAGAAGGTCTAGTGGAATAAGGCAAAGATACATAACGGTGTCGTTGCGAGCGTAAGCGAACCGTAGCGAAGCAAAGCTTGCGGTGTGCGAAGCACAGCCATGAACAAAGCAATCTCGGTTTTTATTATATGATCAAAGCTTTGTTTAATCCCGTTTGCAAAGTAACTTTAAGACGATCGCTTTATTCCGCAGTCATCTCTTTAAACCTTCTCCCGGCAAACCTGACAATAAATATCCAGGCAATGGTAATCGCAACCGTCACCAGTGACAACCACCGGATTGTTGAAAAATCTGTAAAGATCGAGGTTACTATCAGGCTTATCCCAACCGCGATCGCCTTGGCAAACCGCTGGACAAACATATCGATAAATGCCTTGGCCTTGTATTTCTCTTCGCGGGTTGTGGGGACGTAAAGGGTTTCCTTGGCTGACTGGTTGATTGAATAGCTGAACCCGTTATCCGCTGTATTCAGCAGGCTGCCCATCCAGAGTATCGGTAAAACCAGGAATCCCATTGATCCGGCAAGCGCTGCAAGCGGAAGGATCATCAGTGCGACCGTCAGTCCGAAGCGGGTCATGATAAAGCTGGTGAGGAACAACTGAACCAGCATTGATGTCCAGTTTGTAATCGTAAAAATAGTAGCGAAATGTTCGCCGATAGCCGGGCCATCCAGGAAATGCTCAATTGTGGAGGTGAACTGGAAGTCCATCAAAGTTGATATCACTTCATACAGCCCGACAATACCGACAATCGCAAGAAGGTATGAGTTACGGAATACCAGTACCGCCCCTTCGATCGCGGGATTTTTACCGGTGGATTTTTCCTCGGCTTCTTCCTGCTTTTGCTCTTCAAGCTGTGGTGGATTTCTTTTAACAAACCTGCCGGCCATAAACGCAATGATAATTATCAAAACTGCCAGTCCCAGGCAGATTAAAAGCCAGTTTGATATTGAGACCTGTTTAATCCAGATTCGTACAAACGATGTTCCGAACACACCGCCAAGCACACCTCCCAATCCGATCAGTCCATATAAACGTTTTGCGGCATCAGGTGTAACAGAATCGTTAAGGAAAGCAAAAAATGTTGCCACCATTAGAGTGCTGAAAAGGTCTCCAAAAAGGTAAAAGGTCCAGACCGTCAGGTGTCCGGGGTTGTTGATAATAAGGCTGTAGAGGATATATGAGGCTATAAAAAACAGGCTGAAAATCCAGGTCAACTGCTGCCTGTGAAAACGTCGTACAAGCCAGGTGAATACTATTACCGCGATAAAAGCGACGAACATATTCAGAACTTTTGCCAGTAATTCAGCCTGCGCGGCGCGCATATGCCATGAAAAAAGATCGAATCCCGTCTGGTCATAATACTGGATAAACAGCGATTTTTTGATCGGTTTAAGAATCCAGAAGCTGGTAATTACAAGGAAAAAGTAGCTGAACATCATTAACGCCAGCGGCAGCTCTTTCTTTTGGAAATTGAAAACAGCTTTAAACGGGCTGGACATTTCTTCTCCAATCAAATTAAGAATGAATTCATGCTTATTATGGCATTATTTAAGTAATATTTACTAGTTTATTCTGATAGTTTCTAATAAATATGTTTCGTAATTCCCATGTGGCTCAACACCATACGTATCTATTTTCATCCCGGTTTCATCAAACGACACCAGGCAGTAATGGAAAACCTTTTCGTATTCAAGGTTAACTACATTCAAGCCTTCAGAGACATAATTCTGTTGGAATCTTTCCTGCTTTCCGGCACTGCTTTTTTCCCTGAGCGGAACACCACCACTGCTGCTGATAATATTATGAATAATCAGGTCTTCAGCTGGATTCTCTTTTGACTGATTTTCATCTTCAATCTTCAGGATATTATGCTGGTAAATATGCTCATGTCCAGAAAAAATAACCTGGACATTGTTTTCTGCCAGCAGGTTGAGTAGATCCCGTCGTTTTTGTACCAGGTTTTTCCCATTGGATTTTTTATACCAGCCCTTATGGTGCCACCCATATGTTAAGGGAGGGTGATGCATAGAAATGATTTTATATTTTTTGTTGCTGAAATTCTCCAGTTGCTCTTCCAGCCAGGAAGGATTAGACGAATTATCCCCGGAAACAAACCATTCCCTGAACATTATCTCCTGTTTGTCGGGCTCTATTTCACCGTATTGATCGATAATTGCATCGGAATCGAGAACAATCAGGACAGCGTTTTCAAACTCGACAGTATAGAACTGCGGGTAACCGAAAACGGCCTCATAGTTCGGCAGTCCATAGGTAGTGTCATTAACCCTGTCATGGTTTCCAATTGTCGGGAGGTAGGGAATTTCATCTAAAAGAGGATGGTCAAACTTGTTCTTTTTGAGAAAATGAATCCAGTGTTTCGGTCGACGGCCGTCAGATTGGGTTATGTCGCCGGTGTTAAGAACAAAATCAACATCATATTTTTTCGCGTCACGGTAGATCACATCACGCATCATATCCTGGCTTTTATTGCCGGCGTCCGGGGCATGTCGAAGGTAATTGATTCCGCCAATTATGCCGTTTCCGATCCAGTAAGGGAAGAAAACTAGTCGCCAGGTAGTCCAGTATTTCTTCTTGCCACATTTTTCAATTACTCGATGACCGGATTGAGTGTCCCCGATTACGATAAAGGTGGGGTTGAGTGTTTCCGTGTTTTCTGGCAGGAGTTTTGTTACCCCGATTTCTTCGGGTGAATTATCATCAAGCAATAAACCTTTTCCCGCGCATCCGACTAAAAAGAGAACAAAGCTTACTAATACTGTTGTCTTTAGATATCTTCTCACATTTTATTCCTGGCGCCGAAGCCCGATCAGCTCATATTCAGATACATCATCGTTCCATTCAAGGTAGACCTTTATCCATTTTGATTTTTTCTCCTGCGACGCTCTTTTTACAAACCACGTGATTTCTACCTGTTTTCCCGGATCAAGGTTCCCTGATAAAGACAGGGGCAGGGAAGGTTCAACAGTTTCACCATCCGCGATTAAATCGTTGCTCTCCTGCCGTATTTCATATTTATAGGATGTTGCAGCTTTATCTTCCAGGCCTGCTTCTATTGACCAGTCCATAAAGCTTAAATCACCGTCACTAATTTCGAATCGATCAAGAGGATTTACCTTGTTGAAATAGTATCTCGAAATTATATCACGTCTTGAGATAAGGATATCCGTTAGATATTTTGCGGCATCTTTTTCATACTGACCAGCCGAAACCGCTGCCGCAATCTGTTCGTCAGTAAATGATGCTACCAGCTTTGCTCCCCAGAAAGCGTCAAGATTAGTGCAATTATCATAGGCGGGATTTGGAAAAATGAACTTGAAACTTTCCGGATGGAAATTATCCGGCCTGAATCTTCCTACACTTGAGTAGAGGACAGTGTCCGGTTGATCCCAATTTTCCGGCCATAATCCGAATGTAGCGACCTTAAACCCGATCGCGTGAGGGTCGATTTCGTTTTCATAACCCCTGTATTTCGGTTGTGGACCACGCCCACCGCTTCCTAAAGTTGTTCCGAAGTCCATCATAAAATGTTTGACGTACCCCTTGCCTTCTTCTCCTATATACGCATCCATTGAGTTTGCCGCTTTCGCGTCAATATGGTTCACCCAGATGGCGAATATTTTCTGCCCTCTGAGTTCACGGCGATGTTCATGGCGGATGAAGTCATTAGGATCGTCTTTAATTGTGCTTTCGAATTTAAAAGGGCCAAGAATTTTACCGGGTATATATTTGCTGGCTGACGCTCGAATTAGTCCGTCCGGCTTGACCTCGACACGTTCCAGGATCTCCTGCAGGTCATGTTCGTTCATTAACCTGTTGCGTCCTTTTTCGTCAAGGATTTTAACATCATCACCCATCTGCAGGATTTCCGGGCGAAAATAGACGATATAATTCTCCGGTGTGTTATAACCGGCGGCATAAAACAACTTCGTACCGACAACCTCAGCACCGCTGTTCAAGCCACTGTACCCTATTGGATCGAATTTAATTACGTACCTGTCCCCACGACTGTCCTTGATATGGAACCCCGGGGTAACGCCCTCTGCCTTGGCCCGTTTTATTATCCAGGTTGAGGACGTATCAGGGCCATTACCCTGGTCAGGACCACGTTTTATCTCCTCCAGGGACATTGGATACATGGCGTTGCGGTTTGTAAACCAGCTTGAGTTCTGTACTTCATCAAACGCGTTTACATTGAGTGCCTGCTTTGGTTTACCTGAAACAGTTCTCGCGGTTTGCGAAAAATCGAGGAGTTGCTCGCCCTGCAGGATAAATTGTTTGTCGATAAAATCGGCGAAATCGTTAAAAGTTGATCTCTGTTCCGGAGCAGGTACCGGGTGCCGGTCGTCCGGGATGGGATCGGGAACAATAAAAGTTCTTTGGGAGGAACAGCCCGTTGCACTCAGGATAATAACAGGTGCCAATACCAATACTACCAAAGTCAGGATTAAATATCTTTTGAAAATCAAAAGGTAGTTTTTATGATTCCTATATAATTGTTTCATAGTCCAACCACCAGGTATAATCTTACTTCTTCATTGCTGATACCGACTTCAACTCTTGCAGTTTCTGATTCATTGTTCCAGTACCTGACACCAAAACCGAAACCACCCTGGAGTGGGGTGTCATTTATATCTTCAAATTCTTCACTTGATACTTTACCTCCATCTGCAAACACGAGAAAGTCAATTCCACTTCTTGACCATATTCTCCTGAGGGGGAACCTGTATTCCAGGGAACCCATCAGAGAATTCATGTCATGGAACCTTCCCCTGTCAAATCCCCTGATCGTGCCAGTGCTCCCAAGTTCACTCAAGTAATAAAATGGCACCAGGTATTCATCATTTGTCTCGGTTAGTTCAGCCCTTGCCCGTAGTACCAGTATCCTGCCACGGAAAAGGTGAAGGTATTTTGAGACATCAAACATTCCCTTGTAGAACCCGTATTCATCACCGTTAGCCTGTTCATATATGGATGCGGCAATGTCTGCTTCATATCCTGCAGAAGGATTCCCCGGATGGTTTTTATTATTGATACGCATGCCCAGGCGAAGTTGTAAAAAGTTGAGGTTTTTATCGAATCCCGTAAGCATTTCTGCAGGAAAAAGGTCGGTTATGGTTGTTTCACCGGGATCATCAGTTTCAGTGTCAGCAGCATTGTGTAGTTCATATCCAATTACCGAATAGAGAGAAAGCCACTTTTTTAAATATAGTTCAAAACTTGATTCACCAATGAAATATTCTTGCCTGAAGTAGGTTTCATCTATTTCCCTTGTGATAGCGCTAAACCCATAAAAAGGTTTTTCAGGGAGTATACTTTTCTGGAATTTTAAACCACCCATAACTTTACCCCGGTAAAGGGGCATATTCTCCAGGTCGATATAGTAATTCTGCATTTCATTGTGCCCTACTGCGGCAGCAAACGACAATTTTGTTGAGTCGGTAACAAGTTTCTGGAAGTTGATCCTGACGCCTAAGCCGGTTTTAGGTGAGGTAATAGGCTCAAGTTTCCGTTTTCCATCATCAGACTCAAGCCTGTCATTAACCTTCGCAATGATTTTAGTGTCGTCTACCCATGCAACAGCCTCTTTAGTCACGGTAAACGATAGCCATAAAGGGAAATAGAGAACATCCCCGAATGCAGAACCGGTCCACTCAATTGCTGAAGGTTTCAGGTTGTTGTTTTTCCATTGACTAATACTGTCTGCAACAGCTTTCTGCTTTTCCGATTTCGATTCTGTTGTAGAGGCCTGATCAGCTAAGACAATTTGCACGCTCAGAAAAAACATCAACAGGAATACGGGTAACGCTTTTGCCTTGACAACATTTAACATTGTTTTCATAAATCGATCCGTAATAAACTAGTGGACATTCTGACGTAAGATATTTCTATCGAGATATCAAGATAGAGTTTACGTCTAAATTTCCATTATTGGCAATATTATCAGGATGAACATTATAAGCTTAGATTGGTGTCCGGTCAAAATGGAGAGTTTACCATGGTAAAAAATAAGGGAGGTTCTTAGGTTATATGTGGCTGGCTCTAACTTCGTCCCTTAAATCTGAAATGGCTTTAATCATACGGTCGGCTATCTCCTGGTAGACCTCGCGGCATTCTTTCTGTTCGTAAAGGTCTCCCATATCGACGGGATCGCCAACAATCAGGGTAAGCTTTTTCCCTGTTCTAAGCCTGTGACTGCCTATCGGCAGCATATCCTGTGCACCTTCGTGGTAACACGGGACAATTTTGGCCTTTGATTGAAAAGCAATACGCCCAACCCCGGGTTTACCCTCACCGATATCCCCCGAGCGTGATCGAGTACCTTCCGGGTAAATGTGGACGATGTTTTTTTCCTTCAGCAGTTCTTTTAAACGAGTCATTCCCGGTTGAAACAGGCCGTGTCCTCTTGTTAATGGAACACACTGGGCTTTCTTCAGGATCCAGGTGATGATGGGCCCCAGGAAAAAATTCTGTTCCTCGGGAGCGTGCCAGGGGAAAAAAATTCGACTACGAAATGCGTATGGTAAAAACAGGAGAGCGCCGATAAAAAAATCGTCGAACATGGTCAGGTGGTTGGAAACAAAAAGGTATGGAGGATCAACCTGTTTAAGTTTCTTCCGGTCGAAAACTTTTACTTTATTAAAAATTTTCAAGTAGAGAAAAATAACTGAAGCAAGCCCAACTTGAACCAGCCAGGATAAGGCCGAATTGATCGGGCCGCTGGTCCAGGACCTCATCTCTTCAATTCTTTTTCGAGCTTCCTCGTGGCTCCTGACAGCCGGAGGTCGTTTACCAAGTTTTTTAATGCTTGAAAATTTTATCATTATGCACAATATCTGGATATATATTTACGTCTTTAATCCTAAGAACTATCCCCAAGAACGTTAGTTTCAGGGTAATAAAGATTAAGTATATCACGCCAGCCCCAACCTTCACTTGCGAGAGCCGCAGCACCCAGCTGGCAAAGCCCCACACCATGACCCCATCCGATACCTGTAATAGTAAATCCTTTATCGCTGTCCTTATCCACCACAAAAGCTGAAGATGGCAGATGACTTTCCGATAACAACCGCCTGATATTCAGTTCTTTTCCCACTGTACAGGTGCCTGAAGTCCCTAGTATTCGCAGATATTTTATTCTCCCGGATACACCACGTTCCAGGACTTCAATGTCTGTTATTTCTCCCAGGTTTTCGCCTGTTCGACGTTCAACAAATTCTTCTATCTCATCCTGGCTTATTTCAAACGACCAAGTATATAATTCTTCCATCTCTTTTGCCGAGGAAGGGTAATCAAATGCCTTCGGATTACAGGCAGCCCAGCGAGGTGGAGATTTAAGAATCTTTTTCAGCAGCGATTCTTTATTCCAAATCTCCGTTTCGGGGTTTGATCTGTTTTTGTTTTGACCATTGTGAGCGCAGCATTTGACGCTAGTCATGTACGGAATTTCCCAGTCCTCCCATGCCACGTTGTAATTATCGGATAATCCGCCGCATGTCTTTGCGTATCTCGCATCGGCAACTTGTTGTTCAAAGGTTAAGATAGTATTGGGTACAAGCTCCAGTGCTTTCCTTGCTATTTCGCTTTCCCTGCTTATTCCCTGGTAACACTGGCAGTGGTCATCATGGCAGAGATCAAAAGCTTCACCATAATGATGTCTTCCACGAGTCGCCAGAACGGTCGACCTGGCGGCAACAGCCTGGGCGGAAAGGGACTGCAGCGGCCAGTCATTACGCATCTCGCTTCCCAAAAGACTGGCAAGGTAATCATCCAGGTTTATTTCGTTAACCGCCGTGACGGAACCACCGTCGGCATAAAGCTCCAATGCTCCACGGAAAGGTAACAGCTCATTATGATCCCAGTGAAAATCGATCCCGATGCGAACGTCCTCGAGTTCAAAATATGTTCGTGGATAATTTTCTTCAGGCTGAAAGCGCAATGGAGATTCGAAAATCCATATTTCGCCGAGATCGTTTTGCAGGGTAAGTTTTCCACCGATTGGTGGATTTAACCTTATGGGATCCAGGTTGAACACCTGGTCTTCATATTCAATTATTCCAAGTTTTTTCGCGTGTGGTTGAAGGATTGATTGGGACTTCCGTACTGCCTCTTTACCCGAAGGATAGCTGCCGAAAACAACTGTAAATATCTCGTTGTTGAGTTGGGTGCCTCCCCAGGTTACCGGTTTTCCGAGTGTGACTATTTCAGCTGATATACCCGTGGATTCTGCAATATCGATGAACCCTTCAGCATCTTTGAGGGACTGAAAACTCTCCAGCTTAACACCCCAGAATGAGTCTTCACCTTTTTGCGATAAACCTAGTGAATAACTGCCTGTGTGGATCGAGGAGACCAGGTTTTTCCCTGGTGAAGTTAACGAAAACGCGCCATGAATGCGGACTTTTAAAGACTCACGGCGGATACAAACACCAATCTTGACCTTTTCGCTGGATTGCGGGTTGTTTGAAGAAAGCATAATCAAATCCAGTTATTTTTATGCAGACATATTAACGTGTGTACCGCTATCTCCTTTTGGCCCATGTCCACCGATTCCCAGTCTTTCCGCAAGCCTGAAATAACGTCGCAGGCTCCAGACCATAATTACAATCGCTAAAATTATCCACCAGGGAGCCACATGTTCACCCAGTGAATACCACCCGGGATCTTCTTTCCCGGTGGTATTGGCAGCTATCAGTCCCAGTCCGTTATTAACAGAATGAACTATAACAGCCGGCCAGATAGATTCGGTACGCCAGGTCATTGCTCCCAGGATCGTTGCCATCAGGAGAATTGGAATTACCTGGTAGATATTAAAATGCACTGCCGCGAAAACGGCTGAAGCGACCAGCACACCGGATGTTACACCCTTATTGTGTTCCAGCCAGCGTTGTAAAAACCCCCTGAATAAAGCCTCTTCAACTACCGGGCCGAGGAGAAAAACGGTAAAACCAATTGTCACGTAATCAAAAGTATTCCTGAGTGTTAATGCTTCAATTATTGCGTCAATCAAATCATTGGGCATGGGATAAACCATGTCCAGCAGTCGTGACATTTCATCACCGAGAACGGCAACACATGGCCCGATTATCAGGGCATAGATATAGAATGCACCGGGAACTTTCCTGAATCGAAAATGAAGAGGAGGATCAAAACGTTTCTTCCTCAGGAACAGCCAAACGGGGACAAAAAATGATCCATAGACAAATATGTTCAAGACCTTAATAAATTCCATGGGAATTTCAATATTGTCCTCAGCCCATGATGTAATTGAATCCGGATCAGGTTCACCGCCACCATCAACATACTCCAACGCGTAATATCCAGCGAGGGCTATGTACGCCAATATCATGATCCCCATAAACACCAGCAGTGAGATCATTACAGCCCGAAAAATGTCGCGCCCTGTGAGTTCTTCGCGATCAGGTGGGATTGTATTGCCAACTAAATTTGGATCTTCATTCATATTCTAAATAATCCGCATATCTTTTATTTAACAAGATGGTGTCACCTATTCTCTTAATAACCTGTCCATTAAAACAGCGCCGGACATTGCCACGTTTAGAGAATCGATCGGGTTTTTCCTGGGTATGGTAACTTTTCGGTCAGCCATTTCGATGATTTCGTCACCTAGACCATGAGCTTCGTTTCCCATTACCAGTATATAACCCCTGTCCGTTCCAATATAAGACGGTGGTTCCCCGTCTTCGACAACGGTAGCAATTATTTCCGTGCCGTTGCTTTTTGCCTCTATCAGAGCATCTCCCAGCTTAACCTGCCTGCTGATGTTTAAATAGAACTGTGATGACATCGCTGCACGGATGGTTTTAGGATTATAAAGCTCTGCTGATTCCTCTCCAAGCCAGACCTGCCTGATTCCGTAAAATGCTGCCGTCCTCAGCAACGATCCTACATTTCCAGGGTCGTTTATACGGTCAAGAGCAAGAACCAGCTCACCGGGCGCAACCTCAGATGGCTTGTTGTCGGTTAGTTGAATTGCAATACCAATAACAGGCGGCGGGGTGGTTAATCCGCTCATCACCTTCAAGTCAGCAGTCTGCAGCTCAACCGGCAGGATATTCAGTTCCTCGGCTTTACCGATAATATTTTGATCCTGGTCCCTTGTCCTTACTCTCGAATCATGCACCAGTCCGTGAAAATTTGCCCCAGCCTTCAGAGCGTCTTCAATTGAAGCGCTGCCCTCAACCAGGAACAATTCCATGGCCTGGCGGTATTTCTTCTGTCCAAGTTTTCTTAAAGCTGATTTCCCCATCGGCCATGGGGGACAAGTTGTGAGTTTATTTGTCATGTGTTCTATTATATCAAGAATTTACTTTTTAGTTAGGGTGTTGATGCTTCTACCGGAATATCTGAGGAATCAAGTTCTATCGGATCTATATTGTTCACGCTGAATTTGTTTGGATTGAGAGCCCATATTATCATCGACAGGATTATAATGATAAGCAGGAACAGTAAAGGTGACCTTGTTTTTGAAGCCGGAGCAGATCGTCTTCTCGCAGGAGTAAACTGCATTCTCTCCCTGCGGTCACCATCCTTTTCGGGCTTGTAGTACCTTGGATGGTATACGAACTGCTTGGGTTTTACTTTGTTCCTACCGCCAAACAACACTTTCGAATCCCGCTTCTTTTGACTGATCCCACGAATCTACTATTGCCTGTGTGAAACCGTCGATATACTCGGTGGGCAGTACCGGGCAATTATTTACGATAATACAGAAAACAATGACAGGATTATTATCATCCATAATATAACCTGCAAGGCTCCTGTTCCGGCTCATTGAACCTGTCTTTGCTCTGATTCTGTTCGGGTATTTGACAAGTCGATGTTGTAAGGATGAATATTCTTCACCCGGAAACGGTAGTAGGTTCACCCATCGTTCACCCCACATACTGTAAGATTTAAGGAGAAGATCGGTGGCTGTATGTGCCGACATATTGTTTCGTCTTGCCATTCCGCAGGCGTCAGCAAGTCTTATCCCCTCGCAATATACACCCATGTTTTTTAAAGTATTTAACCACCCCGGTGAATATGAACCTGAATTCCCTGTATACTCTTCAATTTTTGCTGAAATCAATTCAGCCCAGAGGTTACTGGAAACGGAAATCATTGGGCTTACTATACTGTCGAGCGGTGCACTTCGATGAACCAACCCGATTGTTGATTCCACGGAGTCTGTATAAACGGAATCAATCACAACAAAACTGTCAGATGAGGTAATCCCAACACAATCGAGAGCCGTTGAAAACGCTTCCAGCGCCAGGAGGCGTGGATCCTCAACCGGTACAGGTTCCGTAATATTCAGCCCATCATTCCATGATAATTGTGAAACAACGGGTGCGTATCTTTCAGTCCTGTCGCCCAATTCCCATCCGCCCGGTTGATATTTTGTCCCTGTCCCTACAAGGGCACCGTCAACATGTCTTAAACCCTGCGATTGCAGGATTTCAGCCCAGGCTTTTACATGAGTCCATGGATATTCAACATATGGATGGTTACCGGACAGGGCGGGATCCCATGATCCGGAAATTACCAGGTTGCCTGCTAATGTGCCGGAACTGTCCAGCGCCCCATAACCCTTGATAGATGTCTCCCAGCAAAAATCCAGAGGAACGTTATAGAATGCGTCAGCAGCAACGGCCAGTTTTTGTATCGATGCGGGAACCATCAACTGGAACCGATTATGATCAAATACCAAGTCTCCATTTATTGTTGTGACTTCCACGGCAACTGTCGCCCCCAGTTTTTCAAGTGGAAAAAGTGTTTCCGCTGCGGCAAGTTCTAGTCTTTGCTGAAAAGTCGGGGGTGTGGGACTCGATTGCAGTAAAGCGCACCCATTCACATAAACGCTGAAAGTTATCAGCAGGAGAGATAATAATAGAACAGTATGTTTTTGTTTCAGACCGGACATCTTATTGAAAAAAGAGCTCAAAGATTAAACTCCCGTAAAAAGCCGCATAAAAAATCGTAGGAACGGATGTAGAATAGCCCCGATCAATGAATTACCCGTAACATAGCTGATAATGAGCGCCCCAATCAGCACCACCACGCTGACTTTCTGGAATACCAGGTACTGTTTTTCATATTGATCCGGCCAGACCGCATGAATTAACCGGGATCCGTCAAGTGGTGGAATCGGCAGCATGTTAAATACCGCCAGGCTGATATTGATCAGCATCCCCAGGTAGAGGAACATGAACAGCATCGATTGGCTATGGATCAACTGCGGATTAATAAACCTGATTAAAACACCAAAAATGGCTGCCAACACCAGGTTGGTAAAAGGTCCTGCCAGGGCTACAAGCAGCATGTCCCGCTTCGGATTTCTGAAATAACCGGGATTTACGAGCACGGGTTTCGCCCAGCCGAAATGTACCACAAAAAGCATTATCGTTCCAAAAAGATCCAGATGTGCCAGTGGATTCAGTGTTAATCGCCCCTGTTGCCTTGGAGTTGGATCACCGAGAACAGTCGCCACAAATCCATGGGCGAACTCGTGCAGGGTTAGTCCCAGCAGGATTGACGGTGCCAAAAGTAAAAAATGTAAAGGTTCCATATCAGGTCAATTGCTCTAAAGCGGGTTTCTGTTGATTATTAATTTCACTTTTCAAATATAGACGCCTCATTAAAGTGGGGCAATTAAAATATTCCTCCAGTCGCGATAGATACTTTTCTTCCGGTGAGTTGCAATTCACATTATCTTCAACCTTTGACCTGATTCTATTCCGGAATTTAATTAGTGTGATAAGAGCACAGTGGAATTCACATGGCTGAATGGACAGAAGTAAAGATATATGGTACTGGACTATCACCTGAGCTCATTGGACAACCATTACAGGAGATAAGAGCAAGGGGTTTTATCCCTGAAAAAGATCTGTTGAAGGTTTTTTTCGATCAATCGTCCCCGGAAACACTTAATGAACTCGCTATCAGAAACGTTTTACAGCCATTTATTGACCAGGGATTGGTTAAAATTACCAGGATTGAAATCAATACAGCTGAAAATGAGGATTGGATAGCCCGGTGGCGACGTTCCCTTGGTCCTGTAAGAGCGGGAGAACATTTTGTGATCGTACCTCCGGGGATAGAATTTGAACAAAGGCCGGATGATATTGTACTGAATATTGAGCCAAAAATGGCTTTTGGAACGGGTGAGCATCCGACCACTACCATGGCTCTTCAGCTCCTGGAACCTGTAGTGACTTCCAGTTCACAGGTTCTCGATATTGGCTGCGGTAATGGTGTCCTATCCCTTGCCAGCCTGCTTCTTGGCGCTGAATATGTTTTTGCACTCGATAATGAACTTGAAGCGGTTACCGAAACAACAGAAAATATTAGCCTGCATAACTTTACCGGAAAAACAGAAGTGGTTTTGGGTGATGCATTGAATTTTCAGATAGATAGGAAATTCAACATAGTGCTTGCCAATATCCTTTTCCGTCCAATTATGGCTGGTTTAAAAAAATGGACGGAACTGACCCTACCTCAATCGCATATTATCCTTACAGGAATTCAGTTTGGAGAAGAGTGCAATAAAGTAAACCGATATGCCCAGCAAATGGGTTTAAATCTCGATTTCAGCATCCACGACGAAAACTGGTATGCGGCTCGGTACACCCTTAAATAGCTTGAATCGTCAGAGAATTTCGGGCTATATTTAAGGTTAAATCAGTTGTGCTATCATTATTTTGAAATTTTAGAAGATATTAAACTAAACATCATCACTTGTGAGGTCGTTTCACACCCCTTGATCTAAAGTTTGGAAATTGTGACATTTCCAGGTCCAACACATAGAAAGGGGACCTCCCATGAGACGACCCAGATCCAGTAAAATTGGTGAATCCATGGTTCTTAGATTGTGCAGGTACGTTTTTACGTTCCTGTTGATAACATCATCTATATTCTTTTTTCAGGGTTGTGATGAGACCGAAAGTGTCTCCCCATACCTTGAAATAACACCACCTTCCGAGGAATCTGTTCGCATAGATACAGTAGTTACTCCTGAATTCTGGGTTTACCAGAGCAGTAACTTCCGTAACCTCGAAGTTGAGCTGGATATTGACCAGGCGACAGCTTTCGGAATTCTTGAGGGTGATTATTCTGCCCCTGTTATTGAAGGACACATCCTATGGTCAGACGAGATGGGTGGAGATAACTTTTTTACGTTTCCCGTTCTCGATGATGGTGGAAATATGGATTTGTCCGAATTTGGTGAGTCTGTTTATACGTCCTCCGGCGATCTGATACCAGGTGATTTTAATTATCGTGTGAGGATTAATTCTCTTTTTGCCCCAGATTCAGGATTTTACCGGATTAATTATTCCATTAACCTTGGAGAATCTGGACCATACCTTGACCACCAGGACTCATTATACGTGGCTTACAATGAAGCTCCGGTAATAGATTCGCTGGTAGTACCTGACAGTCTATATTCAGGTTTTGCAGCAACCACGATATTTGCATATATCCATGATCCGGATTATCAGGCCGGTGATGTAATTGACAGTACGGCACTGTATATAATCAACGAAGATGATACCACCAGGACTGTCCAACTGAATGAAGACGATGAACTTGGCTGGATCCTGATGATAGATTCAACTTTCGCGGCGGCATTGCCAACCGAAGATTATACTTTTTCACTCAGAATCTGGGATCAGTTTGAAGTACCGTCCGAACCCGTTGAACATCCTGTCTGGATTGAGAATACAGCTCCTACTATAGACAACCTCGTGGCTCCTGACACGGTTTATGCCGCACTCGAAGACACCAACAGGTACCTGTTAACCCTCGAAGTCGTAGATTTCCAGGGACAGGAGGATATTGAAGAGGTCTACTTCGAAGTCAAACAGCCCGGGGGCACAACCTGGGATGGGGATGATTCGTTTGTCCTGACCGATACCGGCATAGAACCCGACACTCTTAGTGGTGACGGTGTCTGGTCGAACTGGATTATAACATCTCCATCAGCGACAGTATTTGGACCCTATGATTTCCGGTTTTTCGCCCTTGACAGGGCTGGCAATCTTAGCGAACCGATTGAAACAATTATTGTCCAGGTGCAGGAACAGCCCGGGGGTGGACAATGATACGGACAAAAGTAACCGATAGAATAACCTTGAATAATTATTATAAAGTTATAGCACTTGCAGTTATTTGCCTTACGATAACAGCTTCAGTGTCCGCTCAGAAGATTATCCCGTTGAGCCCTGATCTGAATCCGGGTTCGCGGTCTATTTATTCCTCATCAGACGAGATAATCCCGTCAAACAGTATCATCGACCTGGAGATTTTCAATGATTATCTGTGGGTAGCTTCGGGACGTGGATTAGGGCGTTTTTTACCAGGTGTCGATCCACAGGATCCGGCT
Source organism: bacterium (assembly GCA_028278125.1). Next base: position 24,667 of record JANQEY010000157.1, read on the forward strand.
GCCGGATCGTGGAAAAACGCCTATGGTTTGGATGACGGTTTTGGAAATGGCGGAGTCAGTGGACTTGCGGTTGGCAATGCCAGCTTTGGTGGCCCGATAGTATGGGCGGCAACTGCGATTGACACCCTGATCTCCGGAGAAGATTATGCTGCCGGTGGTGGTGTAGGATACAGTCTCGATGAGGGTGAATCCTGGTACTGGATGCCTCAACCGGTAGATCCCCGGGATGTTGAGGATTTTGAACCGACCACTGTCAGCGTTAATAATGTCACGTATGATATTGCGATATTACGGGATCGCGTCTGGATTGCCAGTTTTGCGGGTGGTCTACGGTACCTGGACATGACCCCTGACAATCTTTCATATGGACCGGACAGTCTCGAATGGGTAAACCGTCCTCCCGACACACTGAGTTTCGACGTCGTTGACAATCTTAATCACCGCGTGTTCAGTGTTGCTGCAATGGATACGCTTCTCTGGGTTGGAACGGCAGGCGGAGTAAACCTCAGCCGTGACAACGGTGACTCCTGGCAGAGGTTTTCACATTCCTCTTCAAATGAAGCTACGATTTCAGGCAATTTTATCCCCGCGCTGGGAGTTCAGCAAACATCCAGTGGACAGAGTATAATCTGGGCTGCGACCTGGGCTGCCGAAGGTGCTTCAGAATTTTATGGGATATCACGGAGTTTTAATAATGGCCTCACCTGGGAACGGGTAATGGGTTCAAAAGAGGAGCCGATCAGGGTTCATAACTTCGCTTTTGATGATTCTGTTGTTTATGCCGTTTCCGATGACGGCCTGTTTAAGAGTCCCGATTACGGTCAAACCTGGGGAGTTTTTCCGCCAATTATCGATTCCTTGACAAAAGAGGCGGCGTATGGATCCGGTTATTTCAGCGCAGCTGTGGGATTAGACCGTCTCTGGGTTGGTGGGCCGGAAGGACTTGCGGTCAGTTATGATAAAGGTAATAACTGGCGGTTGATGCGTACCTTCGAACCTCCCGGAAAAGAGGGTAATCCGTCCACATATGCCTACCCGAATCCATTTTCCCCTAAAAGATTCGGAGTGGTTCGGCTTCAATACAACATGAAAAAATCTGGACAGGTAACAGTTGAAGTATATGATTTCGCCATGGAGCTGGTAGCCCGTCCCGTTGATGGAGAATCACGCCCGGCAGGTGACTGGAACGAAGTCTGGAATGGAAAAGGTCCAGGCGGAGAAGAGGTCGCGAACGGAGTCTATTTTTACAGGATAGATGGTGGCGGTGAAGAACGCTGGGGCAAAATCCTGGTATTGGATTAGAGGAGGATAAAATGACTTTACGGTTTAAGACAATCCTCCTCGCCGGAGGATTGATACTGGGATTAACAGGAATATTTATTCCAACGCAAACTTTTGCCGAGGGATTTGCCGGACAGGCCGGGGCTTTCCTGAGGATGGGTGCCGGGGCTGTAGCTGTAGCCGGGGGAGAAGCCGGGGTAGCACGCAGTATGGGTGTTGAGCAGACCCATTATAACGCCGCGGGACTTCCTTTTTCTCCCGGAAATGAAGTACATGCCGGCTACCATTTCCTTTCCCTGGACAGACGTCTTTCGCATGTGGGATTACTCTACCAGGTGCCCGAACTTTCATTCTGGAGTGGAGATTTACGTCCGCTCGAGCTGAGGCGTTCAATTGAGGGAGAGTCTTTACCTGCTTTGATTATTCCCGGTTCATTACCTGGTAGAAGGGGACAGATTTACAAGGTAGAAGATTACCTGGATCCCCTGGTAAATGCCATTATTGAATACGTAAACAGGGAAGATTTTATTCCCGGCGACGATTTTGTCCCCCAACTGCGAATTGAAAGTATCGAAGTTACAGCACCGGCGTTGACAGAATTGGTAAAAGGAGCTGTCCTGGAATTAAAAGGGAATATTTCAAAGCAGAAAGAAGATGTATTAACTCACTTTGAACAGAATTATCGAACCACCCGGTATAAACCGGCAGCGGCCGCATTAACATGGACACATGCCGGTACTGATAATATTGATGGACGGACTTTCGATGGGCGCAATTATGGAACGCTTGGTTATTTTGAGAACCGTTTTGCTCTCTCGTTCGGATTAAAAGTTCACCGAAAAATATCTCTTGGTATAACAGCCGGTGTATTATACGCCCTGTTTCCCGATATCCTCGAGGGAGACACAAAATCGCTGAAGTCCACGACCTTTGGCGCCGACCTGGGAGCGCAGGTGAGGCCGTTCCTCGGATCAAAGGTGCCTTATCGCCTGGAAACATTATCACTGGGTGTTGCCGTATATGATATCGCCGCGAAAAATTCCTGGAACACCAAGGATTATTATTCACAGGGAACCGAAAAGACGGATTATTACCCGAAACGCTACCGTTGCGGTTTTGCGTATAAACCGATATATGGCCTGGAAACGTTCCTGGACCTGGAGACAGACCTGGACAAATTATTACGACCCAAGGGTGGTGTTGAATACCAGTTGTATACCGGCAGTTCAACATTAAGACAGGAAAATCCGGGAACAAGACCAGCCATAAACAATAGTCGTGGAATCTATGGATTAGCCTTACGTGCCGGATTTGATCGTGACCGTCCGACATTTGGGCTTGGACTGGCTCTCAATCTCAAGGGACTTGGTGAAAGTCGCCTTGATTATGCCTATGTTATTGAACCGGTTAGTCCCGAACCAACCCAGATAATTTCCTGGCGGTTCAGGATTTAGATTTACGGATTTTACTGGATGTGTTCCTGGTACAAAATCGAGATATGATCAACAAATCGAGAATAAAGATGTTGAAAAAATCGTTGTTTATAATAATCCTGGTATTTGTTTTCAGTAACCTCTTAGACGCTCGTCCCGGTGCTGCCTGGCTGGAGATAGGGCCTGGAGGCAGGGCGGCAGGGCTTGCTGAGGCTGTGACCGCATCGGTCGAAGGACCAAGTTCCTCATACTGGAATCCTGCAGCAGTCGGTTCTGACGGTGGCGGCGCCGAGGTGATGCTGGGAGAATGGATAGCGGGTACACACACCCAGTTTGTTTCGGCAGACAAGAATGTCGGGAAATGGGGACTGGGATTATCGGTCATCCATGTGGGTGTGGGGGACCTGGAGCTTCGCGATCGGCCTTCATCAAGTCCAATAGGTTCCTTTGAAGCACGCAGTTATGCCATTGGCGCCAGTGTCGCCCGTATTCTGCCCCTGGCTGAGATCAAAATGGGAGTTACCGGCCGTTACCTCTCCGATGCTATCTACGATGAAAATGCAAAGGGCTGGTCGGTTGATGTGGGATTTCTCCGTTCAGGATTGTTTGCGGGGAAACTCGACCTGGGAGCTTCTGTCAGGCATATTGGAGATATGGAAGCCCTTGACGAAGAATCATATGATCTTCCCACGACCTATTCATTTGGTGGACGCTGGCATTTTGGTACATATGGTAAATTCATACCATCGATCATGGTTGACGGTGTCCAGGTAATCGACCAGGATTTCAGCATCAGGGGAGCGACAGAAATTGGAATTACAGACCTGTTGGCCATCAGGGGCGGTTATGCCACCGGTTATGAAGCTCGTGGTCTGTCCGCGGGATTTGGTCTTCACTGGAAAAGCTGGCGTTTCGATTATGGATATTCACCGTTCAGCGAAGATCTTGGATATACACAGAGAATCAGCCTTTCTACAAAGTGGTAGAAGGCATTAAAATAGCAGTAAAATAACACAAACATTTAAAAGGGAGTTTTAAAAAAGGAGATGGCAAAACACAGAATTGCATGGTTGCCCGGTGACGGAGTTGGCAACGACGTGATGGAATGCGCACGGATGGTTTTAGACGCGTTGAAGTTTGATTCCGAGTATGTGCACGGTGACATAGGATGGGAGTTCTGGAAAACCGAGGGAAATGCTCTACCGGACAGGACGCTGGAAATGATGAAAAGTACCGAATGTGCACTCTTTGGTGCTATTACATCAAAACCACGTGATGAAGCCGCAGAAGAGCTTATTCCTGAACTACAGGACAAGGGTTATGTTTATTTCAGCCCGATTGTACGCCTGCGCCAGGAATGGAACCTCCACACCAACCTTCGTCCATGTAAAGCATACCTGGGGAATCCATTAAATTATAAGGATGGGATTGATCTCGTAATTTTCCGTGAAAACACAGAAGGACTTTATGTAGGTGTAGAATTTCACCCGATTCCGGATGAAGTAGTTGAAACTCTGGCCAAACATCAACCAAAAGCAAAACGGTTCCTGGATATTCCAGGCAACGACATGGCAATGTCCAGCCGTATTATGACCCGTAATGGATGCCGTAACATTGTAACCCAGGCATTCGAGTATGCGAAGAAATATAACCGTAAATCGGTCACTGTTGTTGATAAGCCGAATGTTTTACGCGAAACCGGTGGTCTGATGATTCGTACAGCCCGTGAAGTTGCAAAGAACTACCCGGGCATCGATCTTTGGGAAACCAACATTGACGCCCAGGCGATGTGGCTGGTGAAAAATCCGTTCGATTACGACGTGATGGTCGCAGAAAACATGTTCGGTGATATTCTATCCGACCTGGCTGCGCAGCTGGTTGGCGGACTTGGTTTTGCAGCATCAGGTAATATCGGTGACAAGTATGCCGTGTTTGAGCCCACCCACGGTAGCGCGCCGAAATATCATGGACAGTACAAGGTTAACCCGATTGCGATGATGATCTCGACTCGGATGATGCTCGACTGGCTTGATGAGACTGAAATGGCACTAAAGCTGGAAAAAGCTATTGCCAAAACGGTTGCCGGTGGTAATGTCCGTACTTATGATATGGGTGGTAACAATACCAGTCTGGAAGTTGCAGAGGAAATCGCTAAAAACCTTTAACAGGTTTTAAAATGTTTATTAACTTATTCAAGAAGATTTAATACTATCGAGGACGGGTTCGTTGATATACGAACCCGTCTTTATTACTATAGAGTCATCAGGGTGTCGTCCCCGGCTTGATCAGGGCTTGCCCGCCAGTATGTAAGGCGGGATCCAGTGTCTTTTGTTTTTAAAGGTTTTAACATTGGCGGTACACTCGAGCGAATTTATTTATAGTCGAACACATTTCGAATTCTCATGAAAAGATCACCTGAAATATTAATTACAACAATTTTCGCTCTGGTGGTGATGCTTACCTTGGCATCAGGCTGCGATTTTTTCTCCACCCGTGAACCGGACAATCCTGTTGGAGACCGTATAGGTACTGAAATCGCGGTTTCTTCCGATGAAGTGCTCGATCGCATGGTTCAGGCATTTGCCCTGCGTGATCCCGACCTTTACATGTCAATAATAGATTCCGGGTTTGTCTATTCGGCTAGCCTGTCGGCATATCCTGAAAATCCTGCGATTTTTGAAGATTGGGGGTACCTGGAAGAGGATCGTTTTGTACGAACCCTGCTGAATGTTGAATATCTACCTACAGAAGCAGAGGTTACATATGTGTTTGATATAGCCTCGGAGGATGTGTTATCCGGTGATTTAATGCTCCTCCAAGGCACCTACAGCCTGTTCCTGGCACTGACCCGTGAGGATTTACCTAACCAGTACGAAGGATTGATCAACCTCCAGATCGTTCGTGGAACTGATGGCGGATGGCGGGTATTGTCCTGGGAAGATGAAGCGGGAGGCGGAGAAGCGACCATGAGCAGGTTACGAGCAGATATCTAGCAATCTTAATAATTCTAAATTGTCAAGGGTGGCCCTGTCCCGCACAGACGGGATGACAGAATTTATTAAAGTATGAAATGCCCCTGTTAGCTCGCTAACAGGGCTTGTCCGCCTTAGGCGTGATTTAATTGTTTTAATAGGGGTGGCCCTGTCAGCTACGATGACAGGGTTTATTAAAGTCTGTATTAAAAGATAAAACAAGGAACTGGGTGGCCCGACATTCCCACATTTGCGGGATTTGTCGGGTATCATTGATTTTCCCAAGGCTACTGTTAGTAGATATATTAATTTTGTGAGACAAACATACTCTTAAGCTTCAAAAATGGGATCATACTCGAATAAATAAATCTCTGCTGCAAACCTTGTACTTCCTTGCCTGAATTATAATCCTTAATATATTATCATTAACCAGTCATTTCTTTTGGGAGTGTTGATGTCGTTATCCCACAACAGGACTTTACCTCTCAAGCGGACAAAAAAATCTCCGGTTTTGAGCGTTCTGCTTACTGTGGGAGTAGTTTGTGTTATTTTTAACGGTTGCGTAAATCCTTTCGCTCCTGAACTTGGTCAATCGTCCGCTGATATCTGGGATGACCAGAAAACTATAGGGGGATTATTAAGGAATTTCCGAACGTCATATACCCTTCGTGACAGTTTGCGGTATGCCGATTTAATAGCTGAAGAGTTTGAATTTCAATATTTTAATGTCGAGTTGGAACGTGAGGATCAATGGTATCGTGAGACGGAACTGAAGGCCACAGGTGGCTTGATGAGGAGTGTCAATCGTCTCGACCTGTTATGGGGACCTTTACCGGAACAGATAGACACCTTTTCCGTCGCTGATACAACAGTCGAGTTTTCCATCAACTTCAGTCTGTCGGCGGGAGATTATCCTCCCCTGTTCGGATTCGCGCGATTCCATGTTAGATCTGATGAAAATGAACCATTTCGTATATTACTCTGGCGTGACGATTTTTAATTCTATCGAGGTGAATTCTGCCTAAAAAACTGAATATTCTCCTGGTTCTGGCTGGCATTGTAATAGTCCTTGAAGCACTGTGGCTTCTTGGAGTATTCCGGTCAAAAAAAGAAGCGACAACAAACCTTAATGATACACTTCTTACTAAAAATGTAGCACAAGATTCAAGTGAGAATAAAATCCCATCCCATGTCGGATATCCCGAAACACGCCATGAAACTAAAACGGATTCGCATTCAATATCACCGACCTGGACAGATTCTATCCCGCGTGTAGCAATAGTTATCGATGATTTTGGCTACCAGTGGAATACAGAAGCAGTACAGGGTTTATTAACCATTGATGCTCCAATCGCCATTGCAATAATCCCCAACGCCTGGGCTTCAAAAAGAACAGCCGAAAAGGCGTATGAAAATGGAAAGGAAATAATACTCCATATGCCCATGGAGCCGGATCATTATGATCCAAACGCTGAAAAAAACCTTCTGCACAGGGAAATGAGCGACGAAGAAATTTCGGTATACTTTTCCAATGCTGAAGCAAGTGTGCCATATGCGGTGGGATTAAACAATCATATGGGATCGGGGGCGACACAGGATATTCCCTTAATGACATCAGTAGCAAGACAATGCGCTGTTCGTAATTGGTGGATTCTCGATAGCATTACGCATCCCCGTACCGTACTTTACTCTACTGCGGTCAAAGAGGGTGTTCCGGCATTCAAGAGGGATGTTTTTCTTGATCACGAGGACAACCCGGAGGCTGTTCTCAAAGCGTTAATGAAGGCTGTAAATATATCTCGAAAATATGGAAGACCGTCGATTGCGATAGGTCATCCTCGAAAAACAACCTGGGAAGTACTAAAAGAGGAAATCCCCGCTTTGAGGGAAAAAGGCGTTGAATGGATTTCTCTTTCGTCGGCAGTTAAAGGGAAAGAACAAACGGTAGCCAGGAGGAATCGATGAGGCTTTCGGTACATGTTCATACATTACAACATTTACGAGACTGGGGTGGAGGAGATCTGCCCGATCCGGTCAGTTCAGTAGCAGCTCTCGATATTGCGGGTGCCGAGGGGATAGTTTACCGGTACACCGATATCGTCAACAAACAGCATGAAAAGGACCTGAAGCTGCTAAAGTCGATGGTTAAGAGCCACCTGAGTGTTGAGATAGAACCGAAAGAGGACCTGGTTCGAAAAGTACTGGATATCCAACCCGATGAAGTAACCTTTATCCGGGTGGGAGATCACGGGGAGAATACCGGGATTGACGCTGCCGGAGAGAGTGCCGAACTGGAGCAGTTGGCTGGAGTGCTTAAATCCGGTGGTATTGAGGTCAACCTGTTGATTGATCCGGATATCACCCAGGTAAAAGCCGCACGTGCTATCCAGGCGGATTTTGTCAATATCAACGTTGCATCGTATACAAAGGCAAAATCAGCGCAGGACGCCATTATCTACCTGGAAGAAATTGAAACGGTCGCGCTTGGTGCCAGTAAGCTGGGATTAAGGGTAATTGTCTCCAATGGTGTCACTCATCGAAACGCTGGGCCGGTTGCTGAGTTTAATATTATTGAGGAGGCGGTGCTCGGTCACGAAATTTTCGCCCGTGCACTCTTTATCGGCATGGACAAGGCACTGCAGGAAGTCCGTGAAACGACAAGGTGGAAAAATAATCGTAGCTGATAGTTTTTCCGTGTCAATTTTAAAGAAATAATTACGCTGATCAGCATCATGAATCAATCACCCGTTTTAAAACTGCTTTATTATACCGGACTGCTGGCGACCCTGGTTTTTTTCGGTTGTGAAGGTGCCAGGGGCCCGGATGGTGAATCCGCGCAAGGTGTCGACCATATTCCTCCTGAAGTCACCCTGGTTTCACCACTCCCAGACAGTACCCTTTACGTCGATCAAATTACCTTTGAAGCCCAGGCTTATGATGAGGGTGGTGAAGTTGATTACGTGGCGTTTTATGTCAACGGTACACACAGGATCGGTGATGACAGCGCTGTCGTGTTTTTCCCGCCCTACCGGTATGACTATGATTTTTCCATTACTGGTGCTCCTCTTGGACTGACATCATTAACAATTATGGCATTCGACACCTCGGGTAATTCTGCACAGACACCGACTATTCTCTACCAGCGACGAAGGCTTGAGGGATTGGATACATTGTCAACATTCCATCTTACTGGTCAGCTTGGGGCATGGCCTGTTCCGGAAGCATTCCTGGGTGAGACAGACTTGGACACAGTCGAATATTTTAATTACGCAGCAACACGTTTCACGACTATCTGGGATTGCCAGCTGGTGGGCTTCGAATTTTACATTCAAAGTGAAGAATCTTACCCGAATGACGCCACCAATTATATTCATCCGAGCGGTTTCTGGACGGTTTTTTCCTATCCTGAATCACAGGGTGGTCATCCTGGGACAGGTGTCGACTCTGTCTTGACGGACAGCCTTGATGTTGTTTTCGAACCACAATGGACATATGTGGATTTAAGCTTGATGAATGGTGATACAAGCGCGTACAGTTTAGAAGCAGGAGAAGAGTTTTTCCTGGGAGTCAAATCTACCTCAATCTGGTGGCATAACCTTGTGAGCGGTCTCTACCTGGCCTATCGAATAGATCTAAGGTCAGGAATTAACACTGATCCGGCTACCGATCCGTCCTGGTGGTACCTTGACGCATCCGAAAGTGATGATTTTGATCCGATAGGTTGGTCAACTCTTCGTGAATATATGATTTTTTATGAAGACAATAACGAAAAACAGGATTGGTTGATGAGGGCGATTGTAGATTATGGTGATGGTGGCTTGTCAGCCATCTCGCCCGATGGGTCAGTTGAGAATCTTGGCAGTGAATATCTTAAGAAGCGAAAATAGCTTTTCATGATTAAAAGAACCTCAAGATATATAATGATGATGTACGGTTATATTAGCCGGGCAATCCTGTTTACAACATTACTAGTTATTATTGCCGGTTGCGAAGGCCCTCAGGGACCAATGGGCAGGAGTGTTGGATCACTTGACCTCCAGGATCCTTTTGTAGTTCTTCTTTCACCTTTACCGGGAGATACTATCCCGACAGATACTTTTTCCATCTCGGTCGAAGCGACGGATAACGACGAGATAGCATACGTTAAATTCTTCATTGACGGCAGGTTCGATTTGGGCGAAAACGGCGTCGCGGTTGACAGCCATGCGTCTTTATCCACTTACAGCACCACTTGGGACCTTCACGCGGGAGGGATATCCGAAGGGCTTCATTACCTTGTTGCCCGGGCTGTGGACAGGAGCAGGAATTTTACCGATACCCCGTCAATCCCGCTCTACTATATAACCCCAACAGGTTCTTTTGAAATTGGCTATGATAAGCCCGGAAATGAGGGCGTTCTCGGTCTTCCTGACCACCAGGGTTCGGTCTATTTCGGGGACAGGTATTTTAATGTTCGGTTTACTCCGCTCAGAGCTTGTACTCTGAAAGAGGTTCGGTTCGAATTTGCCAACCCGCAATCCGTAAATCCACCCTATGCCGGTGGAGCTGATATTTATGTGTTTGCCTGGACATCGGACAACTTTTTGCCCGATGAGTTTATTGACAGCGTGTATGTCCCTGAGCCGGTTATCCAGTATGATCAATGGACATCAATTGATGTCAGTGCCTGGAACCTGTCGTTCGAAGCCGGAGAGGATTTCCATGCCGGATTTTCACCTCCAGACTCCCTGTATAATATTTACATAGATGAAAATAAAAACGCACCCTTGATGGTCAGTGTTGACACAAACCTGCCGGAAGATCGTTCACATGAACACCGGTCCTGTGAATATGAGGCGGAAGGTGAGGCGAGGGGATGGGGCACAATGCAGGATCACTGGCAAGCGAAGTTTGATTTCCATATCAGGGTACTGGTTGATTTTGGCGGAGGTGAGACGACTTTGATAAATCCCGGTGGAGAAATAATCCCCATAAAAAAGACATCCTCAATAAAGAATAACAGGTACAATCTCGCAAAAGGTAAGTCGGGGGCAGGTCGTGAATAAGCTCGCTATAAAGAGTACTTTTCCGGTTATATTTTTAACAATTTACCTTCTACTCACAGTTGTGATAATAGCCGGTTGTGAAGGACCTGAAGGACCTCCCGGGGTGGGGATTGAAGACGTAGATCTGATCCGTCCAGAGGTTGAATTATTACATCCTCAAGCGAACGATACTATAACTGCGGCGTATATGACCTGTGAAGCGACAGCTTCGGACAACGACAGCATATTCTACGTGGAATTCTATATCAACGGTTCCAGTTACCTCGGCGGTGACAGCTTTGCCGTAGCATTCGAATCTCCATATTCAGTTACCTGGAATTTTTATGGCAGTGAAACGGAATCCGGATTGCTGAATTTTGTCGCGCGCGCGGTCGACCTGAGTGGTAACTATACAGATACACCTGTCATCCCACTCTGGTATCAACCACAATTTGGGGTAGTAGAGCTGGCTTACGATAATACCAGTGGATTGCCGGCAGCATTACCGCTACCTGATGACAGTGGTGATCGATATTTTAACGTCCGTTTTTCCCCTCGGGCTCAATGTACGCTTACCGCTTTAAGGTTCCAGTTCCTTGATCCCCAGGCAAATGGTTTTGCGGATGGAGTCGATTTTAACATATTTATCTGGAACTCCGAGGACAGGCTACCATCAACAGTTGTCGACAGTTTTTTTGTTGCAGACACATCAATCACGAGTTACGATACCTGGATCGAATTTGATTTAACCGATATTGATAACCTTGAGTTCGATTCCGATTTCCATGCGGGATGGTCGCCGGTTGCTGCTTTGTATGAAGAATATTTCGATAGCTTCCGAGCCGGTTTATTGAAGGTCACCAACAGTGAGGATTTCCCTCTAAAAGATGGAAGTATGCACAGGTCAATAGAATTCGAAGGTGGCGGAAGTGGAAGAGGCTGGGGAACAGTCCAGGACCACTGGAACATTCGCCTGGACTTCCATATTCGTGCTGTGGTTGATTATGGTGATGGAGAGGTAAGTCTCCTTGTGCCGAATAATAACTCGCAAGGTTTTTAGACATTTGTCAGGACGCTATATCTTGAATATAAAGAGGTTATAGAGTGAAAAAGTCCATATATTTGCTGCTGGGTTATCTGCTGGTTATTTCCCTAACATTTTTTCTTGGCTGCACAGGGGAAGATGGGCCTCCGGGAAAGGATGCTGTAGGAGTTGATTCCCGTTCTCCCATGGTATCGCTTGTTTTACCGGTGCCACACGATACCATTAAGGGCACAATGACAGCCATTGCCAACGCTATTGATAATGTGGGTGTTCAGAGGGTTGTCTTTTACATCAACGGCAGCGACCAGGTAAATGATTCAACAGCGGCCTGGGTGTACGAAGCCCCTGCGCCGGGACAGTATCAGTTTGATTTTAATCTTACGGAACTGGGCCTTATTCCCTTCGAGGTGAATACTATCACAGCCCGTGCGTATGATGTCGCCCAGAACAGCGCTCAGACTGCACCGGTAATTTTTTATTACGGTGGTCCCCCGGACGAAGGGACGGTTTACCTCAGGAACTATAACACCTCAGCAGACACTTTTATGCATTGGTCCATTGCAGACAGTGGAGTTGTCGATACTACCACAGAGTGGACGACGAGGTTCATTCCCAGCAATGCATGCAGCTTGCGCGCTGCGCGTGTATATCTTAACGAATTACCGGGCGATCCAGTTGCCTACAAATTCGCTGGCTTTCGAGTCAGGGCTTACGAATCAAACGGCGCATATCCAACAAACATACTTGCAGATACCTCGTATTCAGAAAGTGACCTGTTAGCGGTGATTGATACCACACAAGGCTGGCTTGAACTTGAACTGCCAGCCGTAGCAATTGATGCGGGAGAACAATTTCATTTGTCTCTGATGGTGGATGATAGTGCCAGCGCATCTGCCCATATGTCAATACGCGCTGAACCAGTCCAAAGGTATATAGTTCCGATTCAGAATAAATCTGGCTTGAAGGATTCAACCGGATCCTGGAAAACTTTACAGGAACATTTCCAATTCGGAACAGACACCTGGGAGTTCTGGATGGAAGCGAAGGTTGAATACCCGGACAATGCTGAACAGGTGCTCAAACCTGCCGGTTTGAGGGTTGAAAGATAGCCTGTAATGTTGTATCTATAGTTGGTCAGCAGTAATTTTGCCCGGACATTAAAAGTCCGGGTTTACTGTTCCCCAAACGTATGTTTAACAATATAGAATTAATCTCTTTCGGGAGGATGTTATAATGGAAAACAACCAGGGTATTCAAGACGCAATGACTATCAGGTTGGATGATGAGCTGCCTGAAATGCCGTCGTTTGCGGACGGTATCCGCAGGGCTCCAAAACGTGGACCAGAGTTGAACCGCAGGGATACGGAACTGGCATTAAAAAACGCCTTAAGGTACATCCCGGAGCAGCATCACGTGAAGCTTGCGCCTGAATTTCTCGAGGAACTGCGAACGATGGGGCGTATCTACGGTTACCGTTTCCGTCCCGCCGGTGAATTATCCGGCAAACCTGTCGACAGTTACAAGGGTAATTGCCTTGAAGGGCGTGCTTTCCAGGTGATGATCGATAATAATCTCGATTTTGACGTTGCCCTGTACCCCTATGAGCTGGTTACCTATGGCGAAACCGGCCAGGTCTGCCAGAACTGGATGCAGTACCGTTTAATTAAAAAATACCTGGAAGTATTAACCCGTGAACAAACCCTGGTTCTCCATTCGGGACATCCTCTTGGATTATTCCATTCAAAGCCAGAAGCTCCCCGAGTTATTAATGCCAACGCCCTGATGGTCGGTATGTATGATAACCAGGATGACTGGCTACGTGCCGCGGCAATAGGAGTCGCCAATTATGGCCAGATGACGGCTGGTGGATGGATGTATATCGGGCCGCAGGGGATAGTACATGGTACTTATAACACTATCGCCATTGCCGGACGGTTAAAGCTTGGTGTTCCAGAAGATGGTGACCTGACAGGTAAACTGTTTGTTTCATCCGGTCTTGGCGGCATGAGTGGCGCCCAGGGAAAGGCTGTTGAGATCGCAAATGGAGTAGGAATAATTGCTGAGGTTGATCCTTCACGTGTCCAGACCCGTCATGAACAGGGCTGGGTGAGCGAAGTGTTGGATAATCCTGGCGATGCATTTAAACGCGCTCGAGTGGCTCAGGAAAAAGGCGAAAGTCTCGCAATAGCGTTTTATGGCAACGTTGTTGACCTGCTTGAATATGCCGTGGATAACAATGAACCGATCGACCTTCTTTCCGACCAGACAAGCTGCCATGTTGCTTATGATGGTGGATATTGTCCTCAGGGGGTGACTTTCGAAGAACGCACCGAACTTCTTGCATCCGACAAAGTAAAGTTTAACCAGTTAGTCGATAAATCCCTCAGGCGTCATTTCGAGCTGATCAGGGTTCTCGATGATCGAGGCACCTACTTCTTCGACTACGGCAATGCGTTCCTCAAGGCGGTTTTTGACTCCGGCGTTAAAGAGATATCGAAAAACGGTGTGGATGATCTCGAAGGATTTATCTGGCCAAGTTATGTTGAGGACATTCTCGGGCCCGAGTTGTTTGACTATGGTTATGGTCCGTTCCGCTGGGTATGCCTCAGCGGGAAAGAGGATGACCTTCGTAAAACAGACGCTGCATCCGCTGAAGTAATTATGAATGTCCGTGCGAACCTGCGTTACCAGGATCACGACAACTCCAAGTGGGTGCGTGACGCCATGGACAACAAGCTTGTTGTCGGTACACAGGCACGGATTCTTTACCAGGACGCTACGGGTCGTGTCCAGATCGCTCTCAAGTTTAACAGCATGGTTCGTGAAGGTGATGTTGGACCGATCATGCTTGGACGTGACCACCATGATCCCGGAGGGACGGATTCACCATTCCGTGAAACAGCCAATGTCAAGGACGGTTCAAATATCATGGCCGAGATGGCAACCCAGTGTTATGCCGGTAACGCTGCACGGGGCATGAGCCTTGTCACCCTGCACAACGGTGGGGGCGTGGGGATTGGTAATGCTATTAATGGTGGTTTCGGGCTTGTCCTTGATGGCAGCGAACGTGTTGATGAAATAATAAAATCTGCCATGTCCTGGGATGTTATGGGTGGTGTAGCACGTCGTGCCTGGGCACGTAATCAAAACTCCATAGAAACATGTATCGAGTTTAACCAGGAAAAGGACGGCAAAGAACACATTACACTTCCATATATCCCGGATGAATCACTAATCAACGGTCTGCTTGACAAAGAATTTGAATAAGAGGTAGCCCGGAAGTAGCCCGGGATCAGAGTATTCCGGGAGTTATTTATGACTCGTGCGCCATCGGGCCGCATTATGTAGACCGGGCTCCCCGAACCCGGCATCAATATGAAACCCCGCTGGTGTGTCAAGCCGGGCCATCAAAGTGTGATGTTTTATCGGGAAACTAATTCCTGGATAAATCGCTGTTATGTGCTAACCAGTGTTCAGCTAATCATATTGTGTAACCCGGATTGGCTCGCAACCCGGGGATATAATCAGATACTAATATATGCTAATAAAAAACAATACTCTTGGAGATCGTCATGCAGAAGGTATTTATCTTTTTCTATTTGAATATACCCGACGGTGAAAAGGTTGGTGAAGTTGTTCCTGCTCATGTTGAATACTGGAAAAGCCGTAAGACGGAAAACCAGATGGAGGGTCCTTTTACTGATAAAAGCGGGGGAATGATCCTGTTTTCTGCTGATTCAATGCAGGACGCCATGAAAATTGTCGCGGATGATCCATTTGTCCAGAACAACCTGCTGGATAAACAGTGGGTAAAAGAGTGGAACGTTGAATGAGATTATATTAGAAATCAATGTCTTTTGGTTATGGTGACCGTAACCATAAAAGGTAGCCCGGGATCAGTGTATCCCGGGATTTTATCGTTATACAATTTGCGCTGGCGGTTTTTATTGGGTAATTGAAAACGCTTCTTTTATTGATTCAAGGTTTGACCGCATTTTCTTCATATAAACACCCGGTTCATATTTCCCGAAATGCATTGGGTCCAGCGGCCAGACAGCCATTTTAAATTCATTAGACAATGCCATTATAACAAGAGATCCGGAATTGGGATCGGCAAAAATCGCTGACGGTGGTTTACGTTTTGCCAGGTCGAACAGGGCTTCTGTTTCCCTGGGTCCGGGAAGTACTCCCGCCACTTTCTCTGCCGATCCAAGGACATTCAAATGTGTATCCCTGGCCATCCAGCGCCAGGCGTTATGCTGGATAATGATCCGGTTGTTTTGAAGGTCTTTTGTAATTTTTGACAATTCTTCCGAAAAAGCGGTCAACTCTCTGGAATATCTTTTCCCTTTTACCATCAAACTGTCTTTATGCTCGGGAAATCTTTTAGCCAGTTGAATTGTAAGATGTTTGACTTCTCTTGCCGCGAAACCTGGGCTGAGGTAGAGGTATGGATTTAACGAATCCCATAGTGCTGAACCATACTCTATTGTTTCCTCGCCGATGCTTGGCTGGTTCAGGTTGTGGGCAAGGTAACGTTTTGGAATCCCGTCGCAGAGTGTTATCAGCCTGGTTTCTTCCTCAACAGGATTTTTCTCGGTGAAATATTCGTCCAAGAAGGAATCAATTATTAATCCATGACGAACAATAACGTCAGCCTTCTTCAGCAATTCAATATCACTTGTTTTAAGATCATAATGGTGCGGTTTAACACCGGCACCATCCATAATAGATTTTACTGTAATCCCGGGGATGTCTTCAGTAATATGCACAGCGAAATCATAGACAGGCAGGAAGGTAGTAACTACAAGGATGCCATCATCTTTGGATTTTTTCGCGCAACGCGCTAGAACAAAAAGCACAACCAGCAGAACGATAAATAATATTCTGAATCTCATTTTATCCCCGGAATGTTGTTTCTACAAATTAATCTCCTTTATGATTCTCTTCAAGGTTGATCTGCACAAGAGAAAAGCCCGGACCATCAAATGATCCGGGCTAAAAAGATATTCGGGATTTTCTTTAATACCTGGCGGTCAATGTCAGGAAATAATTCCTCTCTGCTCCTACAAAATAGTAATTTGCGCCAGCCCATGCATCGTAGTAACCGGACGTTTCAAATTCCACATCGGTGAGGTTGTTAACCCTAAGCTTAAGTTCCCAGTTTGCCAACGGTAACGATTCTGGTAGAGTGTAGCTTGCCGACATTCCGAAGATATTATAAGGATCAATTGTCTTCTCTTCATCTTCAAGGTTATCGAGATACTGTTTGCCAACATACCGTGTATCCAGCCAGAGGGCTGCGTTGGCTGTTTTATACCCAACAGAACCATGCGCGATAATATCAGGGAAAAGGGCAATCTGGTTTCCGGACAGGTTAATTTCGATTGTCTGCCAGTTTTCATCGTATCCATATGTAGTATAATCTGTAAGTTCATTCAATGAATATGACAGGTTCATCCAGGCAGCAAGCCCGGTTTTTGGCATGTACGAAGTTTCAAGCTCGATACCTTTATGAACCGAACGGTCGGCATTGTCCGTTACCGGGCTACCGTCATTTACTCCACCGTAGGGGATAATTTCGTTGTGGAAATCCATCCAGTACCAGTTCATTTTGAATCGGAAATACTCTTTCAAGTAACTGAACCCAAACTCAAAATCCAGCAGTTGTTCCGGCTCAATTATCGGATCAGACCATTCGACCCCGATTACCTCTCCATTACTTCGTATAGTATCAGGAGTAGTAAACAGTGGGTCAACTCCCAGGTCGTCAGCGCCTTGCCAGACATCCCAGTATTCATTGTCGTTTGGTGCCCTGTGCGACAGGCCAACATTACCGAAAATGTTTATTTCCGGCGTCATTTTATAATTAGCGCCAATCTTCGGATTGAGGAAAAGATATGTTTCATCGTATTTATTTAGATCGGCTCCAGTGAAATTCCCGGCTTCCTCCTGTTCCAACTCGAAATACCTTCCACGAAGTTCAAGGTCACCAACAAGAGTCCAGTTAAGGGTTGGCTGATAGATCTCCTGGACAAATAATCCACCCTGGGTAATGTTAATTTTGTGGCGGTAATACTCGTTTCTGGGCGGAGGAGTATCAGTTGGCAAGTTAGCTGCCCAGATGACATAACCATTATGATCGCTCCAGTATGTCTGAATATCTGCACCGAGTTTCAGGGTTCCGTTCAGGTGATCAACAGAAAACCGGGGCACCCAGCCGATATGGTCTTTTTTCACCCATTTCTGGTTTACCAGGTCGGTTTCATCAATTAATACAGGACCTAAATCTTCGTCATAGATCAATGCTGGTCCCATTCCAAACTCAACCAGGTCAGCATCTTCTTTAAATTGTTCGTAATATCCTTCACCTCTGACCCAGAAAAGCCCGTTTTCGAACATCATCCCTGGTTTAATTTCCCACTCGTGGTGTAATTCATAGTGAGGCTGAGTGAAGTCATCAACGGTGTTTGAATAGGTAAGTGGATTATGTCGCCTGTCTTTTTTGATGTCTTCCTCGGCGGAAGCGTACCAGGCGGCGTTTGTTATTTCACGACCACCATAGACATTAAGGCGGAGTCGATTTTTCCGACCATGGATAATCCCGGAGAGGAAATAACTGTTCAGCTCAACTCCTGAACGATAACGGTATCCATCGGTCTGGATACGTGAAAAACGACCATAAAAACCATAAGTGTTATTTACCAGACCAGAGTTCAGGGCCACACCCCATTTCCTGGTATTAAAACTTCCCACACCGAAGTTGCTCTCGATTGTCGGTTTATCCTGAGATGGAATGATTGTCTGAAGGTTTATTGAACCACCGAAAGCGCCAGTTCCGAAGGTTGAATATCCAACACCACGCTGCACCTGGATATCCTCAAGGCTTGAAACGAGGTCAGGCATATCAACCCAGTATACTTCGCCCTCTTCAGGATCATTCAGGGGAAGATTGTTTATGGTGACACCCAACCGGCGCTCGTCAAAACCACGAATCCTGACATGGGTATAACCTATTCCGATCCCGGATTCAGCAAATGAATTCATGCCTGGAATACTTTCCAGCAGGAGCGGAATATCCTGTGCCCAGTAATCCTGGTTGATGCGTTCGGCAGTCAGGTTGGAAAATGTAGCAGGGGTTTTCCCCTCTTCAGCACGGCTGGCTGTAAGAACAACATCCTGGCCGGACAAAATTTCAGGCTTGAGCTTTAAAACAACCTCAGCATCTTCATTTTCCAATGAAATCTTCAGCTTGACAATACCGTAACCGATATAACTGGCAGAGAGAATATATTCACCGGGATTGAGTGACAGGAAGGCAAAGTTACCATCCTTATCTGAAATGGTACCGGTTGATGTGAAGTCACTGGTAGCTCCTGTGTCATGAAGGAGAACATTGGCACCGGAAAGCGCGGTTTCGTCAGACAGGTCAAGTACTGCACCGGAAATTGTAAGGGCAAAAGAAGATCCTGATAACAGGACAGCTAGCAATAAAATCAAGCCCTGTATAAAGGGGCGAATAGTAAACATCTCTTCCTCCGACAGAAAGTGTCAAAATACCGGGGAATGTTGGAACAGGATCGAGGATAACAACAGGTGTGCCACCGACAGGACGAAAAAAGCCCGTCGGATACCACGGGCGAAAGAATAAACAAAATAACGGTATGAAGATTCATGCCGCCTTCCTACGCCGGTATAATCCGGATCAGGTTCCACGGGTGTGATCTCAGGTCCGCGTCTTCAGGCAGACCACCCCGGAACGGCTATATGAATTATATAAAGGAATAATCCGGGAATCAAGATGGGTGTCTCGACGACGAGCGGAACCCAGCCCGCGACAATCCACCGGCAAACTGGAGAACATCTTCGCCGTACTCATCTCTTAAATTATCAAGAGCTTTAAATAGGTTTCGGCGTTTATATCCAGTTGCAGCCTGGAACAGGTTTTCCTGGATGCCGGTATATCCATTGGGTCTTGCCAGGTGGGAAACACATATACCTATCAACCGTATTTTGCAATCTCCTTCGTTCCATATATCCTCAAGAAGTCCGTGACCGACATCGAATATTTCCTGGGGATCGTTGGTAAAAAAACCTAGAGCATGCTGGTGTGAATATGTACTGAAATCAGAGTGGCGAAGCTTCAGGGTGACAACATTACCATAATAATTCTCCCTTCGGAGTCTACGTGCTACCTTGTCGCTCAGATTCAGCAGGCAACCAAGTATCTCATCTTTGTCTGCGACATCTGTCCCAAAAGTCTTTTCATGCCCCATTGATTTATCATGAGGACGTTCTTCGAGAGCAATTACTTTATCTCCCCCTTCACCACGTGCGATTTTTACTAGGGCTTCACCGTTTATCCCCAGGTGTGCTCGAAGAAGAGAAATAGGGTATGCTGCAAGCTGAGATACCGTTTGAATCCCGATACTGTTCAGTGATTTTTTCGTTGAATCACCAACACCTGGTATTGCTTCCACAGGCAATGGGCCGAGTACACTATCAACTTTTTCTTTTGGGATGACTGTCAGGCCATCAGGTTTATCCAGGTTTGATGCCATTTTTGCTACAATTCTTGATGGACCAATACCAACAGACGCAGTCAAGTCCAGTGTTTCCTTGATGGCTTTTTTTACAGCCAGCCCGTAAGGTTCATTCCCTCCCCAGAGATGGGTACAGCCGGTAGCGTCAAGGAACGCTTCGTCAATGCTGTATGGTTCAACCTTTGGACTGAATTTTCGCAGGATTGTCATCAGCTTCAATGAAGTCCAGGTATATTTCCGTCCGAATGTTTTCAGGTAGATAGCATCAGGGCACAACTGACCTGCTTTCACCAGTGACATCCCGGAATGAACCCCAAAGCTTCTGGCGATATAGTTACAGGTGGTTACAACACCACGGCTGTCCTTTGGACCACCGATTATTACCGGTTTCCCCTCCAGTGATGGATTATCCTTCTCTTCAATCGCAGCAAAAAAGGCATCCATATCCACATGGAGAATTGTCGTAGCGGATTTTGGCTTGTAGTCTACACCTCGTCTATCGGTATCCGCTCGCATCTTCTGGCTGACTGCAGGGTTCAGCATTTTGGATAATCCATTTATTGCTGTTCATTTTCCTTGAATTTTTCCACGGGTGTCGTCCCCGACTTGATCGGGGATCCAGTGTCTTTGATTTTTATATTCAGAAACAAGTCTTTCCATAATGGCAAATATTTTCCCTTACATTCTTCCTACCCAACCAGGCATACTCTTGCCAGTGACCAGATACGGTTGATGGTGTTATAGGTTATCTCGTATACATCCGGCCCGGTGGTCATGATGGAAAAATGGTGAAAACGGGTCTGTCCCTGGTCAGACATCCATTCTCCATTAACCCTTTCGACACGGTAAACACGTTCCTTCCAGCGGAATTTCAACGGTTGAATCCGTCCGTCACGAAACAACGCTATCACCTCTACCTTGTCGCCTATCTCTTCGTACCTCACCTTTTACTCCTGTGCACCCTTTGGGATGGCCTTGCTGTGTCAATTAGTGTCGTTGCGAGGAAGCGCAGCGACGAAGCAATCTCATTTTACATTTAACCATGGACCTTTCAGGTGTTGCAATAAACGCAAGGTTCATCCCTTGATTAAATCCTGTTCCCAACGGGTTCGGGTGCTGCTGAGAAGTGTACATGTATCACATCTAACCAGCATCAAACCCTCAACAAAAGGTAAACAAATGTTCAGTATTATGCAATATCTGAGAAATTGTTTTTTGAGGAAGATGCTCTTAAGTAAAAAAGGAAGAAATTACTGTTATTAATCACCTTCATTAGGAATATAGCTGTCTGAATCGGTACGCTGGAACCGGAGTATACGGTTATTACCGGTGTCGGCGATAAAGACAACACCTTCGATAGTCGCGACTCCCTTGGGCCCGTTGAGGATGGGGAGATAGAGGCTGATGGTTGTATCGTTTTCAGCAATAAAATCGTAAGATAGATCAGGATTCAGGGCTTGATTAAAATCCAGTGAACCGGCTTCAATAATCGACGCCAGGTCCTGTCCCGTTTGCAGGTCGATAAGCCGCTCTTCAGCAGCGACTTCCCGGAAAAGGAAGCCATTGGGATGGAATGCCGGCACACGGTTTTGCGTAGAATCGGCAATATAAAACAGCCCCAGTCCGCGAGAATCTTTTTCACCGACAGCGATGGCATGTGGAGATCCGAAATAGTTGAGATGGAGTACTTCCGGTTCTCCTTCCGGGGTGGCTGCGAGGTCAAAGAACCAGTTGGAACCAACGCCATAGACTCTTTGAACAAGAAAATTGCCGGATGTCTGTGTGAAATATACAGCTGTATTACTTCCACCGGCTGATTCATTGACTATGCTCGTGGGATTGTTGGTGGAACCCTGTCCCTGTCCAAAACCGACTACCTGGTTGAAGTTATAAACTCCGGTAAACGTGAATCCCAGGTTGCCGTCTGAAAATTCAACAATTCGCACAGGCATTGCCGTCAATTCAATTATCCGGTCAGAATTACGGTCTGTTACATATACATTACTTGAGTAGTCTACGCCGGAGCTGACATCCGTGAATTGTGCACCTGAAAGAGAAGTTGTGTCAGAATAAAATACGTAACCCTCTGTAATCTGCCTGATTGAGTCTGGATGTGATGTGGAAATGATTTCAATAGGGTAGTAATCCTCAAGGTAGCTAGGATCAAGATGCCAGACAGGTGTGGACAACAAGTCAACGGTGTCAATTTCACCGGTCTCCAGATGTTCAAGAATTACCAGCTGGTAGATTTCCTTAATTGTATTAAGTGAATGCACCTGGTTCCATGCATAAATTTTATCTGTCCCGTTCACCATGTACAGTTGGAGCTTTGAATCCTGTCCGATCCCGAAAATTTTCCTGGTAGTATCGGCAATGGATTCGAACAGGTTATTACGAACGACGCTTCCCGACCTTGTCATCTGGACAACACGTCCACTGTCAGCGGTGTAATCGACAACGTAGATTAAGCCGTCACGTCCCACCTGGATATCAGAGGGTAAATTCCATGTATAACCGTTACTGGCGTCCCAGTCTGGGCGTACCCGTACAAACGAGGTGTCGTTAGCTCCAAAATCACCTACCCTGACGTTTACATTTGAGGGGAGATCGGGTTGTTCTCCGCAGCCAAGCCCGAAAGCGAACAATAGTGTCAGGATGAGTGAAACCAGTCCGCCGGTTAGAAATAGGTTAATATTTTTATTTGTTCTCTTCACGATCTTCCAGAACCTGTAATCCTTTAAAACGTAATTCCTATGCTGAATCTTTGAACGTACTCAAGAATACCGAAGTCCGTATAGCTGTAATCGGCGCTTAAGGCCAGTCCGCGCCAGGGTACCCGGACACCACCGCCCAAAGTCCAGTCATCTTCGTCTGTATTAAGTTTAAATCCACCCCTGGCGAACAACATTCCCATGTACCCGTATTCCATTCCAAATTTGAGGTTTTCAGAATTGTCGACAGGATGGTTCAATTGCATTGCGCCGAGGAATTTATGCTGACCAGTGGCAAACAGGGTCATCGCACCACCGAGACGGAATTCAGTTGGTGGGCTGTATGGTTTGTACCTTTTCTGGCTCTCTTCGTTATTCTCGTCGTAATATGTATACTCACCGTCCGGCCTGGCATTTGGTCCGAAGTGCATCAGCGACACACCGATCCTGAGATCACGGAAGCCTGTCCAGTAGTAGGTTCCCAGGTCGAACATCACGTTTTCCATATGTGTGTCCGCAAGGATTTCACGGGCATATTTCAGGGTTACACCCCAGCTGAAATTGTCGGTCATGGCAAGTGCGTAACTCAAACCGAACAGGGCGTCACTGTAGCTGAAATATTCACCTGTGCCGTCAGGATTATATTCAGTTGTGATTTCCATGTCAGCCGTAGTTAACGATGCCATGCTGACACCCAGATAACCCTTGGGAAGTGGATGGACATAGGCGATGGCGTCATAGTTGATCTCAGCCAGCCAGTTAATATGCACCATTCCCAGCGACCTGTTTCCCCTGAACAGCGGGGATAATCCTGATGGAGGTGCTTTGACACCTTCCGGGGGACGGAGTGGGTCGACAACATATTTTCCACGCCACCTGTTTTCCAGTTGAGCTATCCCGGCCGGATTCCAGTAGACAGCAAATGGATCATTGGCAATCGCTACGTACGCTCCACCCATGGCTTCAGCCCTGGCGCCAACCGGGATCTTCAGGTAGGTCATTGAAGACGTTCCAACCCGTTGCCCACCGAGAATAGAGAACAGACCACCAGCCATGAGATCACCTGTACAAACACCGAATACCAGGGATATTATAACCACCGGAATTAGATAATTTCTGTATTTAGGCTTACGCAGCATATTCAAGACTTTTACTTAGAACCTTATTCCTGCACCAATAAATACCTGTCTTGGTGCTTTCCACCTGCTTGGATCGATTAGGACAAATCCCTGCGGATTTTCCCAGTTAAGTGGATGTGGATCACCGTACTTGAATGGCTCACCGGTAAGGGCGTTGATTGTATTGGGACGTTTGAAATCGAACATGTTTTCTACTTCAAAGAACACCCTGAACGATCCTCTATCACCAATCAAGCCCCATTCTTTCCACAATTTGAGGTCAACGGTATTCCAGAAATCAGATATATTGCTGTATCGTTCACCGTCTTCCTTAATATCCTGGTCGTTATTGACCAGTTTACTTGGAGTGTATCGCTTACCGCTTTCCAGTTCAAACCGGATACTGCCGCCCCATCTTGATGGCCACTTCAGTCCAAGCCAGCGTGGATTATCGCCCCTTGGTACACGAAGGAACAGGGTCAGGCTGGCAGAGATTGGTTTATCCCAGGACAAGTACTCTTCACCAAGAGTTTTCTCTGCAATTCTTGTGTCGGATGCCGCCTGGATTTCAGCGTTGGCGCTGGAGCTTTTTCCTGTAGCGATCTGGTAAGCGAATTCTGCTGTACCATTAATATATTTTCCCTGGCGGGCACGGAACCTGAGCTCCACACCCCTGACACGGGCATAATCGATGTTGAAATACTGGTAATACGAGATATTTCCAAGGCGTGGATTTTCACTGTTGACGCTGAAGCTTGTAGCGTAGTCAAACAGGTCTTTATAGAACGCCACCAGTTCTATTACCTGGTCGCCGGTAAAACGGTGCTTAACACCCATTTCATATGCGACCGTTGTCTGCGGATTCAGGTTCGGGTTGCCGAAAAGCTGGTATGTTGACGGGCTGTAGCTCCTCAGCTTGGCGTATACGTAGGCGTAACGTGGCCTCTGCGAAAAATGCCCGTAACTGAAGAACAACATATCCGAATCGGTAACAGGATGACTGATTCCCAGACGGGGGCTGACATGTGATTTTATACGACGGCCGAACAGCTCTGTTGTCTCATCTTTAAACAATTGCCGGGCTTCATCGGTCAGCGTAATGATATTTTCATCTTCGATCGCGTCTTCTACATATTGACCCGGCCGCCACCAGTCGAAACGGAGACCAACATTTGCGATCATCCCCTTAAATTCAACCTTGTCCTGGATGTAAAACGCACCATTTTCGCTTAAAGCGTGGTACATATCGTAGTCACCACCAAACTCGGTTGATGCTACCCATGGATCATGGATATTGAATGACTGGAATTTTGTCTGTTCATACTCAATACCGGCCTTCACCTGATGCTTGGGATGTACCTGGCTGGTAAGCTTACCTTTTAACTGGTACGTATTATTGTAATGATCATGGTACGTGCTTCCGCTTCCGGCGTCCCAGTAACCATCACCGTATGACACCAGTACTTCCCCGTTGGGGAGGTACTCATAGAACACCGGTTCAACATCCACAGGCTGGATATATTCCGAATAATGCAGTCTGCCAACACCCGAGTGTACCCGGTTATAAAAATTACCCAGTGTCAGTTCATAAAAGGTTTTGTTTGACAGGGTGTGGGTAAAATTGACGGTATGCTGCAGACCCTCACGGGTAACCGTATTGTACTCATCCAGGATATACCTGTATTCCAGTGGGAAATATTCCTTGTCCTCAACTAAAGCATCAAAATATCCCTGGTTGATCCGCAGGCTCCTGCCGTAACTGTAGGTAAGTTTATGGACACCCGTAGGTTTATAGGAAAGTTTCCCCAGGATTGACCAGTTGTTCTCCTCGCGCAGGGAGAACGGGTCATATGCTTCCTTGTAAGGAGTAATCTCGATTTTCGGATGCGGCAGGTAGGTATCGGTTGCGTATCCGTACCCGTTGATAAAGAAAGACAGCTCACCGGGAATCAACTTTCCGCCGCCAAATCCGCTTATTTTACTGAGCAGTGGTTCGGGGCCGCCCAGGGAAAATTCCATGTTTCCTGTATTCTGGTGGCCCTTGGGATAACCTGCCAGGTTGTCCGATTTTACCGAAAACGAACCGCTGTATCTTTCTCCGCCTTCCTTGGTTTCAACGTTGACAAGCCCGCTCATCGCTTCACCGTACTCAGCGTTAAAACCACCAGTGATAACTTCCAGCTCCTGGATCGCGTCCGCACTCAGGTAAATTCCCAGCCCGGTGCCGCTGATTGGGTCTTTTACGGAAAGGTTGTCGATGATATAGAGGTTTTCATCAGCACGACCGCCGCGGATATGGATCTCGTTGTTGTCAGAAGTAACTCCGACCTGTTTCTCAAGAATATCGTTTACACCCTCTGCGACAAGGTCTTCAATGTCTTCTGCGGACATTACACGAGCTGTAGCGGTTTCATCAACGTCAATAAGTGGCTTCTGGCCTACAAACACAACTTCCTGTCCAATAGCCAGTACTGTAGGCTCGAGGGTAAAATTGACATCTTTGGTCTCATCCCCACGGAGCCTGATATCAGTATGGACAGATACTTTATAACCAACAAACGAAGCCTGGAGGTCGTAACTGCCGGATTTAACACCGGCAATGATGAAATTTCCCTCGAGATCGGTGGCGGCGCCGAGGTAGGTACCTTTAACAATAATATTTACACCGGGAAGCGGCTCCCCGGTGTCAGCGTCGGTAACTCGGCCGTTTATTCTACCTGCTCCGAAAGCCAGTGTGAGATTCCCGGACAGAAGTATAAATGCCGCCAGCAGCACAGCCAGCATTGTTGTATGTCGACCCCGGTTATTCATCCAGCAATATCCTGAATACTTCTTCCAGATTATCATATCCTCTTACTGCCCTGAATGGGACACAGATAATCGCGTATGATTTGTCTTTTTTCCTGATCCCGACCGCGGGATTCCCGGAATATCTTGGTATTGTCCGGGTATCATCATCAAGCCGGTAAAACACTTCTACATTTTCGTTATCGGCAGGTTCAAAGGCGTATACAGATCGACCGATGGTTTCCGACAACAACAGGTTTGGCAGGTCAGCGACATCGTCCGGTTCAAACAAAACCGTATCTTCGGGGGAGTTGCTGAGCCGTGATATATAAACAGTATCAGCGATAATATCTACCCACATCCCCGTATCGATCTCGGTCGCTGATAGCAGCATCCGGTTACCTTCCTGGGCGATGAAGGTATACATGGAATTAAACGCTCCGTCAAGGGTACTGCCACCATAATAAGAATACCAGAATACACGGGTAAACATTTTTAACGTTTCGGTAACATCCTGGGTGGCGTATGGCAATTCGTCATTTATTTCCCAGACACTATAGGCTTCGCCTTCAGGACCATATAGGTTGTCGAAAATCCCTCGGTAAATATTCAGGTCTTCATTGTTGACGTCAAGTCCGTAATCATCCACGATTAAATAATTACCGAAGGGTTCTTTAACAACCCACTCAGCCGGATCAGTGATTACAGTTGAATCCGGAAAGTGAATGGAAGCTGACTGGAAACCGGCGACGTCTTCCGCCTTAAGCCAGAATGTGTGTGGTCCAGGTGTCAGTACTGTGCTGTCAAGAGTTACAGCGGACAGGGAAGCATCGACCTCAATCCAGTTCGTATCGCCATCTGCCGGATCGAGTGCATAATAGTATGCAGCGATTGTTTCTGCACCGTCGGGATCATAACCATCCCAGACAAAGGTTCTGACAGGGTATGTATAATGTGTATCGCTGATTCGCCTTGGATTTGATTGAATCCGGAATTCAACGTTTGGTGGGCTGTTTATCACTGGGAATCCGGCGACGGC
>JANQEY010000235.1 GCA_028278125.1 bacterium
TGTCTTTGACGACTGTACGGAAGCGGATTATTGATAATGCCCCAACGAGGCTGAATGCGCGGGCAATACTGTTGCCAATGACCATCATTACCAGTGCTACGACCATTGACATGATAACCATTGTAAGGAGGAATGACCTATTTATTGCCCTCTTCCTGTTGGTTATCCTGTATACAACGGAAATTATTAAACCAAGAACAAAAGCAACTGATAAATTGAGTAGTACGCTACCGGTGGATAGAGGTCTGACCGAAGCTTGTAAATCACCGAGAAAATCCATTAGCATCCACTTTCAATCATTCAGAGGCAGCAGATGGTGTCCATGCATCAACACCGTTGCAATACTTTGAAAAGGGTTGTAAACGTAATCCGAAATCCTGCACCGCTCGTTTTACCCATTGAGGCATCTTACCGTTAAACTTTACTTCCATGATAAAGAAATCATCGGCAAAAATTTTCATTTCTTCAAACATGCATATTTCGCTTAGTTTCGGCTTGGGATAACTGCGGATGGACAGATCAAGGGTTACACGAAGATTATCGTCACCAATACCCTTATAAGCTTCCCTCTCATAAGTGATCAAAGAATTCGGTTCAAGCTTCAATCGTTTGGTCAGGTATATAAAACGGTTCAATGTAGTTTGAGCCGTGGGATCATCCTTATCAACAGGTTTGATTCGAGCGCCATTTAAAAGTAAGAAAGAGTCAGAATATTTTACCTTGGTTCTCTCTTTAAAAATAGTATCCCCGATTTTTCTTTTTATCTCGAGAAAGACGATATCCTTTTCGTCAATGTCATTGTAGGCACGAATTCGGAGTTTTTTCCTGACTTTTAATCCGTCTATTTTTTCGAAATAGAAAAGATTACCCGGAGTGTCCAGATAAATACTTCTGACAGAATACTGGTTGTTATTGCAGTCAGAGCAGAATCCGTCCAACTCCATATACGAAGATATTCTCTCTCGTAATTGATCAAGGTTTTTAAGTGGAACTCTGTATTTGTACTCTTTTCTCTCAAACCTGTTCATCAAAGCGGCCCGGACGTTTAAAAAATGTTTAATTACTATAAACTATATATTGTTTGGCTGTATAATCAACATGCGGATGGAATCCAGGATAGTATGTTTTCCACGATCAACACGTGCCGTACCCCGCATTCCACTACGCAATTTACCATCACTGTTATCCAGGTACGCGGTTAAAAATGCACCTGAAACTTCACCGTTGAGGTAATCCGTACCGTGGATAGTTGTGCTCAAATTGTATTTCTTTTCTGAGTTGAGCTTCAGTTTAATGTTGTCACCATATTCGATGTGCCCGATTGCTGCTTCAGGAATCGCTACAAGCGCTGAAACAGTGTCCGTTCTTTCAATAGACAGGATTATGTCATCGATCCCGCCTATCTGTACCGTTCCATTGATAGGCGATACAATCGGTTCAAGCACCCCAAGTGTTTCCAGGGCAGCGATTAATTCTTTCTCACGTTGATTAACTTGTGCGTTGGCAATTTCAATATCTTCTGGCCTTGCGCCAGCTTCCAGCGCATTTATTTTCGCACGTGCCAGTTCAAGACCCGTTTGCAGAACTTGCAACCTTCCTTCGGTCTGCTGCCATAGTGATAAGGCTGCAATTCCCTGTTCATATAGACTTTTTACCCTGGCATGTTCAAGCCTGAATGTTTCCAGTTCAGCGTTTGCCTGCTCATAATCTTTCCTGGCAACTGCCAGGTCTTCTTCTCTTCCACCGGCTCGAAGAGCGCTCTCTTCTGCCCTGGCTTCCAGCAGTTGGGCCTCAACTATGCCGATTTCAGTGGTCGCTTTCCGTGAGATAATTACCGCGACTGTATCACCACGGTCAACCATACCCCCATCTTTCAGGTGATTGTTGACCCTGAGTTCTATGAGATCCGGTCGGTCGAAATTGAACATCAATCTCGGGGTAGAGATACCCAGGTCATCCCTGTTCCATTCAGTTGTTATTTCCCCGGCACCAGCCTGACGTATTGTCCAGACAGCAGTTGGTTCAATAATAAATGGACCTTTAACCGTCTGTGGGAAAGGTGCAAATAGTCCCACCAAGATTAAAATCGCAAAAAAAACGCTCGCTATTATCCTTCGATTTCTAATAGAATTCAAATATTTCATAACTATTTTCAATTAATCCAAAGTGGGAAATTTCCCCCGAGAAAAAATCAAATTTATCAAAGCTAATATCGTATAATTATTTAAATATTTCAAGAACTTTCAGCTTAAAGGTACTGAAGTACACAATTAAATAATATATCAATCTATTTGCTTGCGGTTCTATTTCCCTTCCTATAAATTAAACGCTCTAATTGATCTTTGGTTTATTCAATTACTCTCAGAGTGCCAGGTGGCTTAATCGGGAATCCCGTTCAAATCGGGAGCGGCCCCCGCCACGGTAAACGAGGACGATTGCAACAGTATACCACTGGAAAAAACCCATCTCTATTAAAACCGGTGCAGGTCAATGGGGTGGATTTTCCGGGAAGGTGTTGCAGGAGGACGATTCGTGAGCCCGGAGACCGGCTTTGAGTTTAACCTGGATTTCCCGGGGCAGCGGAATAACAGCTAAAACAGTCGTCTAAATGCCCGCCTGAAAAACCTGTTTTCAGCCATAAGCTCCTCCCGGGCGATCGAAATCGGGAGGATTTCGTATGTTTAGTATTATTCTCAAGCTTCACTTTTTCCACCTTGAAGAGCCCTTATCCGGCAAATCTTTTCAAAACGAAGACAGCAAAATCCCTGGCTTCTCTTCATCAGTTTTGAAGAATAGTCCAATCTGTAATGAATTAGTTGGAAAAATACTTTCCGTTCAAACAATTCATTCCAGGTAAGGGGACTGTCTTATGAAAAATGTTTCGGTTGCCATTATTCTAATGGTAATGGCAGGCTGTCTGTCAGCACAGTCTTTAAAACATCCGCCGGTTATAACCGGTAACGTTTTGGATGCCGAGTCCAACAGTCCCCTGGTTGGGGCTCATATCCTGGTAAAAGAAACGGGACAGGTTATAACCTCAACACAATCCGGTGAATACAACGTACAAAATCTCTCCCCGGGATCTTATGTTTTGAGAGCTTCCTTTATCGGATATGAATCCACTTCTAGAGAAGTACGGATCAGAGAAGGTGCCACATTAACGGCAAATTTCTTCCTCGAATCCCAGTCATTACAGAACCCTCCTGTAGTATATACAACACAGCCATATGAACTTCCCGGTTCACATGTCCTGGATGAATCATTCCTTAGGAATTCGGGAGGAGTTAATGTGGGTGAAGTAATACAAAGTGCACCCGGTGTACAGATTGTTGATGAAGGTTCACCAGGAAAAAAGAAAATCGCGAGTATTCGAGGCTGCCGTCCCGAACATGTAATTGTTCTCCTGGATGGAATTCCACTTAATGATGGAAATGGTAGTGCGGTCGACTTATCGGGTATCCCACTCAAGGGAATACAGCAGATAGAGATTCAGGCTGGAACTGGCCCTGAAGGTGGTCCCGGTGGGATCGGTGGAGTTATAAAGATTAAGTCATCACCGGGTTATAATTCATCCCCGTTGACGTTAAATACTTCGATTGAACTCCAAAGCTATGACACCGAGAGCCTGGATTTAAATCTTGTTGTCAACACGGGGAAGTATCAACTATCGGGATATGGGCGCTTTCTAAACACGGACGGGGACTTTAAATATCTTGATGAACGCGGGAAAGAAAAAACTCGATATAATAATTCAGTCTGGCGTAATCTTGGGTTTGTAAACGGCAGGGTGAACCTATCAACGGACTGGGAGATAAAATCAACAATCTCATTTGATCAATCGGAAGCAGGCAGCCCGTCACTTCTCTACCAGGCACCAACACCTGAAGCTGAACAGCATGAGAATAATTACCGGTTCTATACTTCCATACAAAATAACGGTTTCAGGAATAATTTCCAGGTTGACCTGTTTTACCAATTCAAAGAGAAGAGTTTTATAAATCCGAGAGAACAGGAAATTCCTGAAACCGGTGAAATCGTTCTTCATTCTCCTGTAGACATATTGGAAAAAGATAACAGGATGGGACTAAAGGTCTTGTTAAACAACGACAGAGGTATGAATGAGTCTCGTCACGGTTATTATGGCATAGAGCTTGGCACAATGCTGGAGAGGTATACCAGTGAAGATCGGATATTACAGAACGAGAGGTTGCCGGATGGTACTAATCGCTGGTTAGCGTGCATAAAAGGATTTTACGATTACTCAGTATTTTTTAAGGGAATAAGATGGAACACTCGTGGAACCTTAAGAAGCGACAATTACCGCGATTATCCAGGTAAATATGTATCTCCCCTGAGTCCTGAATCATCTCAATATCTATCATCACAGGTTCGTTCCGCAATCTCACCTGAGGAATCACGCAACGGCTGGATGTACAATTTATTCATTTCCGCCGGGAATAATTATGCCCCGCCATCATTCACCAGCACTTTCCTGGTTGAATCAATATATGCCGTGGGCAATCCTGATCTTAAACCTGAACGGGCAGTTGAAGTGTCCATCGGTAGCGGGATTTTTTTCCGTGGATCCAATGTTTTTGAGTTAACGTGTTCAGCGTTTAGAAGAAACATAGAAGATAAGATCACCTGGAGGCGTAATTTTCGTGGCCAATATAAACCGGAAAATACCGACCAGGTTGAAGCGTCAGGTGTTGAGATATATTCCAGGTTAAAAACCTTTTCTGAGAGGTTGACATTATCGACAACTTATGCGTTTCAAAAAGTAATTAACTCGGACAGCAGCTCACCCTATTATTTGAATTTTATACCCTTCCAGCCTGAATACTACGGATCATTCCAACTTGGTTATGATTTGAATTTCTTACGACTGATGCTCGATTCAAGGTATTCAGGCAGAAGATATACTACTGAAAGCAACCTTGATTATAGGAACACATCAGGCGGTGGGCTTGAACCATATATCGTCTACGATCTAGCAGTCAGCCGCGGTTTTACTCCATGGAACACAAATTTTGAAATAATCGCCGGTATCGATAATGTCTTCGATACCAGTTACGAATTAATCGACAGAATGCCCATGCCGGGGAGGATCTGGCTTTTACGTGTCAGTTTAACATACAACAAGAGGTAGGGAAAATGTTAAATCCGAAAAACCAAACGAAATTGTTCAGAGTTTTCATGTTAATCGTTACAGGGTTGTTTGTATTTGTTCTATTTACTGGATGTAGCGATGAGGAATCTCCTACAGAACCTGTAATTGTAACCGGAAGCAGGTACCTGACAATCGCTGGGGAAAGTTCACTTTCAATAATGGATCTGGAGACTTCAGAATTTGTTGATGTGGAATTGGGGCTTGGGAGTTTTTCAAATTGGATTATCCCGGACAATGATCACCTGTATGTAATCAATAGTGGTTCTAATGACATCAGCGTTTTTTCAAATTTAGATTCCACTTTCAATTTTGAAGAACTTATTGATATAGGACAGGAGCGTAATTTAAACCCATATTCAGGAACTTTGTTGGGCGATGATTACTTATTAACCACGAATAATTTGCAGAATACCGTTACAGTTCTTGATAAAAGTAACAGGGCGATTGCCT
The DNA here is from genome assembly GCA_028278125.1 of bacterium. The sequence goes on from JANQEY010000235.1 coordinate 5,621, forward strand.
GGGAATTCCTAACCGGAACAGCACCTTCAGGAATTGTTGAGCATTTTGGAACGGAAAACGCGTTTGTTATATGTTCTGGATACAATTATGACGACTACAGTTTTGGTGAGGGCTGCGTGTATTACCAAAATATAAATGGAGAAATTCTTGACAGCCTGGTTGTGGGAATTAATGCACAGTTTGCGGCGATGGACTCAGATGGTTTTCTACATGTAGTCTGTACAGGAAATTATTTTGATGTTACCGGTGAAGTATGGGTACTGTCCACAGATCAAATGGAACTGGTTGAGACAATCCCGTTTGAAGGATATCCCGGACGCATTTCTCTTGCATCCTGGGGAACTGCCTACATTGCCGCCGGTGGTTGGGAGACCGAAGGAGTGGTTTTAACCTATGACTGGCAGACACTGTCTGGTGGATCGGAAATATCAGTTGGGTTGGGAGCATCGGATATTATCGTCGATGAGGAAAATGAGTCGGTTTTCGTGACGTGTTTTAATGACCTTGAATTGGCAGAAATTAAAGCGGATACAATTTATGCGGTTCATGACCTTGAAGAACCACCAAACGCATTGAGTATCTGGGAAATAGAATAACTTTTCTGAACAGGTATGTAATAAACATCAGGTGGGATTAAACAACAAGTTCCAGTTTGATCTTTTTATCCCTCCTGGTGTCAACTTTAACCGGTTCAATATCCTGGCCGAGTGAGTTTTTTGTCATCACCAGGACAGGTTTTAATGGAGCTGCGTCATGTATTTGAGTAACTACTCCATAATAACCGGCATATTCTTCAAACTGGGTCTTTAATACCCTGACCAGCGATCCGACCGGGTATAATTGTACAACTTTACACAGGGCTTTGACCGCATGACTGTTCCAGGCAATCCCGGCTTCGTTAACGATCATCGAAAGAGCTTCCTCTGGGGTAAGCAGAACATCGTCGATAGCGCCTGATACAAGGTTGTCGAAGTGATTTGCCACAGCGAGAATAACTGAATGGCGAAAGATGCTGGTTCCTTCTTTGGTGCTACGTTTTGTGGGAGGGATATCCTCGGCTTTTAACCCGGCAGGATATCCTTTCCCGTCCAGGCGTTCGTGATGCTGATGTACAGTCTGTTGTTCACGGTAACTGTCCGGATCGCTGCTCTTGATAAGATGCATGGATATTGTGGGGTGTTCTCGCATCATCGCTTCCATCTCACTGTCGGATATACCCTTTTTCAAAGAATTGTTTGTCAACAGGATTATTTTTCCGAGATCGTGAGTTAAAGATGCTGTCGCCAGTATCCGCAGTTCTTCCCATGGCATATCTAGCTGGTTACCAATCAGAATACAGAGCAGGGTTGTGTCAACTGCATGTTGGTATTCTTTTTCACTGTTTGTAAGAACAGGGATTGAGGCGAAAAGCCTGATGTTATTGGAGATTACGGACTCGATCAGGTCGGCAGCCATCTCCCTGAATGAGGATAATTGAATAATATTCTTAAGCTTTGGGTCAGTTGAAATTCTTTGTTTAATAAATAGTGGATCAAGATTGTTCAGTGCCTGGTTCGCCCTGATTTTTTTTGCTGCTTCTTCAACACTAATAGCTGCCGCGCGTCTAATGGTAGCTTCTATAACCTGTTCGGGGACTATTGTGTCTGAGATAGTGTCAAGGAGGTAGATGTAACTATGTTCGCGTTCTTTCAGCTTGTTGATCATTTCTTCGTTTAAACGGAAACCCGCAGCCAGCAATAATTCACCGTTATCACTGAATACCGAACGACCAACAACCTCGCCTTCTTCCAGCTTCTGGACACTGACAAGATTCATTGTTACCCTGTAATTTCGATTTAAAAATCACACACTAATTGAACCGCTTCAGCGGTTTTTTTCCATTAGTCCAAACACGCCAGGAATAGATAAAATATTATAAAACTTCACTAAGAGATTAATTACAGCACCAGTTCCAGCCTTGCCATCCTGTCGTATGCACAGTTTGCCTTCACCGGCTGGATTTTTTTACCAAGAGCATTATGGGTTAAGATCACAATTGGTTGCGCGGGAGTATCTTCACTGTTTTGAACAACAACTCCGTATCTGCCGGACCAGTCAAGATGTTCGCTTCTAACAAATCTTACCCTTGTACCAACAGGGTACAACTGGACTACTTTCGCCAGTCCATGAACAGCATGGCTGTTCCATTTATATCCGGCTTCTTTGATGATCTTGACTATTGCTTCCTCCGGTGAGTAAATCTTCCCATCCTGTTTCCCGGAGATCAGGTTGTCATAGTAGTTGGCAACCGCCAGCAACATGGCATGCCGGAATATATTCCCCTGTTTTTCTCCCTTCTGCAGGTTTATCGTAGCCATGTTATCTCCTTGTAAACCCAGGGGATAACCTTTCCCGTCCATTCGTTCATGATGTTGCTGAACTGTGTGCTGTTCCTTGTAACTGTTCGGATCGCTTCCCCTCAGGATCAGCATCGAATATGTTGGATGTTCACGCAGGAGAATTTCCTGTTGCCTCTCTGCCTTGGGATCTCCGTTAGTTTGTTCGGTTTTAATAACCGCTTTACCGACATCATGAAGTAACGCTGCTGTTGCGAGACTTTTTAAATCGTTCAACAACAATTCAAGAGCCTGTCCCATTAATATGGCCAGCAGGGCTACATCTACAGCATGCTGATATTCCTGGGCACTCTCTGTTCTTATGGGCAAAGCTGAAAATAGTTTTACATTATTTGATATAACTTCATCGAGAAGATCGTCGGCAACGGAGCGGAAGGTCTGTATTTCAATCAGGTTTTTTAATTTTGGATCATTTTCAAGACGATCCTGAACATTTTCCGGATCAATTGCTTTGAGTGACCTGTTGTCCTGTATCTCTTTTATCGCGTTTTCAACCGAGACGTTGACTGTCTGCCGCAAAGTTGTACTTATTACCTCTTCCGGAATGATCTCATCAGCAACACCATCCATGATATAAACATAATTCTGCTTACGATCGAGTAGTTTCTGGATGGTCATTTTGTCGAGTTTGTATCCGGCCGCGAGCAGAAGTTCGCTTTGATCATAAATCGAGCGACCGATTATATCGCCGGGTTGGACGTTTTCTACGCTTACAAGATGCATACAACCACGAGTCTGATCAGTTGGTTCCCAATTTCTAAAGGAATGTAACTCATCAAAATGCCTAATGCACTATGATCAGAGAATTAACTTACTAAGCGTGATTTAGTTTGTTGTATTGTTGTATCTAGTATTTTAAACCTTTAACGTACTCATTATATTCAGCATGGCTCATATCTCGTTTCAATTTCCGGGTCGAACTGGGAAAAAAAGATCATGAAGGTAGAAATAATCGCCATAGGTGATGAGGTTCTTCTTGGACAGATAGAGAACTCGAATAGTGGCTGGATGGCACGGAATCTGGCTGAAGAAGGAATACATGTTCATCATATGAGTGTGGTGGCAGATAACAGGGATGATATTCTTGACAGTTTCCAGCGCGCGTTCAGGAGATCGGATGTTACACTTATTACGGGTGGTCTTGGTCCAACACATGATGACCTGACAAAAGCCCTGATTGCTCAATTTTTCGATCTTCCTATAGTGTTCAGGAGTGATATTCTCGAGGACGTCCGTAACGTTTATAAAGCCCGGCAGCTAAGTTTTATCGAAGCAAGCAGAGAACAAGCAGAATTCCCTGAAGGCGCTACACCAATTCGAAATCCTAGGGGTACTGCTCCGGGTATATGGATCGAAAAGGATGCGAAAGTATTCGCCGCTACTCCCGGTGTACCTTATGAAATGCAGGGAATGATGACAGGTTTTATTGTTCCTCGTTTGAAAAATATGCGACGTGGAAAATACCTGATGTTCAGAACCCTGCACACGGTAGGTGTTAAGGAAGCTCAATTATACCAGGAACTGGAAAAACGAATTGATGGCACAACCGGCCTGGAAGAGATACTGAAACAGGCGAAAATCGCATTTTTACCCTCATATTCCGGTGTCAGGATGCGACTAACAGTAGAAGCCGAAAACAATGAAGAGGCTCAACAACGGTTGGACAGTGCAGAAGAGATAATTAACCAACGTGTTGGCCGAAATATCCTGGGATCGGGAGAAAGATTTTCGATGCAGGAAGGTGTTGGTGAGCTGCTGATAAAACAGCACCTGATGCTGACTGTTGCGGAATCGTGTACCGGCGGATTACTGGCAAAAGGTTTGACGGATGTTCCTGGAAGCTCAGCATGGTTTGAGAGAGGTTTTATCACCTATTCGAATGAAGCAAAACATGAGCAGCTGGGTGTTCCATACGAACTAATCGAAGAACATGGTGCCGTATCCGGTGAGGTTGCCGAGGCGATGGCAAGCGGAGCATTAAGACAGAGCAGGGCACAGGTCGCATTGTCCGTTACGGGTATCGCCGGACCCACAGGTGGAACCGAGGAGAAACCAGTTGGATTGGTCTATTCCGGCTATGCGGATAGAAAAACGACCATCCACAGTAAACATCTCTTTAATGCAGACCGCCAGGTTAACCGTGAAAGAAGCGTTACTGCTGCGTTGACCATGCTGGTAGAGCAACTGAGTGAAGAATTCAGGGACAGTGATCCTCATTTGATTTAACTATTTTTCTGGATACTGAAAGAGTGGGAGAGGGTGTCGTCCCCGCGGATGCGGGGATCCAGTGTCGTTTGTTTTTATGTGGCTTTAAGGATCAGATATCCGCAATTTTTTGACTATCATCTCGAACAGGAGTTAGTCTATTTTTCCAAGAGTAAATCGATGGAAAATAATAATGCGTGAATTTATTGCTATTGAACTGCCCGGTTTCTTAAAGCAAAGCCTTATCTCTGTAAAGGATCAACTTGACACCGGCGACGCCAAGGTAAAATGGGTACGTCCCGAGAACATGCACCTTACAATCAAGTTCCTCGGTGAAATAGACGAGGAGCAGGAAAAAGAGATAGCCGAATCAATTGAAAATGCGGTCAGCAGGATTCAACCATTTAATCTGGGAATTGAAAACATTGGCGCATTTCCCCGAATATCTAACCCAAGGGTGATTTGGGCTGGGATTAACAAGAACGACATTCTCGATGGGATATTTGAAAAAATAGAAAAAGCTGCTGTAAATGTCGGCATCCCGCCGGAAAAAAGATCATTCTCCCCACACCTTACCCTGGGACGTGTGAAGTTTATGAAAAAGGGATCGTCTCTTCCCCAGAAATTTAAAGATGTTGAGTTCGAAAGCGTCGAAATACCAGTATCCAAAATTGTTTTATTCAGGAGTAAATTGACGCCTGAAGGACCGATATATACGAAAGTACAGGAATCATATTTTGCCGATGATTCTCATTGATTTTCACGGACTCTCAGAGATGTATTTCCCTTAAAACAAGAGAATGGTGGCAAAATACATCAAGAATGTTGTTTTCTGCACAATTGTTCAGTATATTTGTCTCGCTGATTTTCAGCCTAAAGTGATATTAAGTTAATAATAACAATACAAAAGAGGCCGTCCATGTCTCCAGCACAAGAAAAACGAGAACAAGCAGTTGATCTGGCGATTTCCCAGATAGAGAAGCAGTTTGGAAAAGGAAGTATCATGAGGCTCGGTGATGAGGAGTCGAGGGTACAGATTGAATCCATACCGACCGGATCGCTCGCCCTCGATCATGCACTGGGAATAGGGGGAGTGCCACGTGGAAGGGTTACCGAGATATATGGTCCGGAAGCGTCAGGAAAAACAACGCTCACGCTTCACCTCATCTCTGAAGCCCAGAGAAAAGGTGGTATTGCGGCGTTTATTGATGCCGAACATGCGCTTGATCCCAACTATGCCAGGTCACTGGGTGTTGACATTGAAAACCTGCTGATCAGCCAGCCGGACACTGGCGAACAGGCGCTGGAGATCGCTGAAACCCTTGTTCGGAGCGGAGCGTTGGATATTGTTGTCGTTGATTCTGTCGCGGCCCTGGTACCACGCGCTGAAATCGAAGGAGAAATGGGTGACAGCCATGTCGGCCTCCAGGCCCGCCTGATGAGCCAGGCATTGAGGAAACTTACCGGGACAGTCGCCAAGAGTAAAACGGCATTTATTTTTATTAACCAGATTCGTCTGAAAATAGGTGTCATGTTTGGTAACCCGGAAACAACCAGCGGTGGTAATGCACTGAAATTCTACAGCTCAGTTCGTCTTGATATCAGGAGAATCGCGTCAATCAAGGACGGTGGAGATATAATTGGAAACAGGACACGGGTAAAGGTAGTAAAGAATAAACTTTCCCCACCATTCCGTGAAGCTGAATTTGATGTCTTTTACGGGAAAGGGATCAGTAAAAGTGGCGATCTTCTTGACCTGGCGGTACAGCACAATATTCTTACCAGGAGCGGAACCTGGTTCAGTTACGGTGACGAACGTCTCGGTCAGGGACGTGAACGGGTTCGCCTGTTCCTCGAAGAAAATCCCGACCTGATGGCGAAAATTGAAACAGAGGTAAGAGATACTATCGACATGGGTTCAGGCGAGGAAGAGGAAAAGCCTGCTAAAAAGAAAAAAGCTGAAAAATAGTCTAGAATTTTTAGATCGATATAGATAATTGATTTAAACGGGATGGCGAAGGTAATTAATTTACTCGCTATCCCGTTTATTGTATCTTGGTCATCATAGCCACCATTGTCGAAAACCGGTAAATGGAACTGAACAAAGAATCACGGGAAGCGGTATTAAAAGCCGCTATAAGATTACTTTCGAGAAGAACCCATACCCGCAGGGAATTGTCTCAAAAACTTTATCAACGTAAGTTTTCAAAATTCCAGGTTGAATTTGCCCTGGAAAAAGCTGTTGCCAACAAATGGCTGGATGACGAACTTGCCTGCAGACAGTTAATCGAGGAGCAGGTCAGGCGTGGAGGGCACGGTAGACGCTGGATTGAGAAAAAGCTCGGGGAGAAGGGCATAGAGCAACAAATTTCTACTACATTGCTCAACGAGTTAATACCCGAAGATTTAGAAACTGATCTTGCAGAAGAGTTTGTAAAAAACTGGTTAAAGAAACAGAAAAACTATAAGCTGCTAATTAACAATGAAACTTCCTCGGAAATTCAGCTGTCTCTTAATAAAGATTTAAAGATTAGATGTTATCGTGCAGCGGTAAACCGGGGTTTCAGCAGTAATGTAATAGACAAGGTTCTAAGCCGATTTATGGAACCTGAATAGTAGGAGAGTGTGTAACTCGAGACGAGGTTTTCACCTGCGCAATTGAAAAGAATTTGCTTATCTTAGCAAATATGCGAGTCGGAGAACTATTTAATGAAACCCTGGACGGAAAACCTGATTAAAAATGCTGCCAAGGGCATTGCAACCTGGATATCCTACTCTCTCCTTTTTTCCAGGCTGAGAAAAGCGGGGCACGATTTTTTCGGGCAAGCCAGGGAACAGGCGGATTATGTAGCCGGGAAAATGACCCCACCGCTCATGGATAAAGTTGGAGGACTGGGGCGACAGTTCTACCACTCCAAGGCTGAAGATTCTCCAGCATGGCTTGACCGTCTATGTACAACTGTATGCAGTAAACGAGGATATGATAATCTAGAATTCCAGGAAAATTTTGAACAACTAAATAAAGAGGCTGACATGGCAAAGACAAAGAAAAAATGGTCTTTTTTCAAAGTAATTCTTTTCCTTGGCGTATTGATCGCCGTTGCTATTTTTATATTGGATCGTATTTTACCCAAGCCTTATGAAGATGAGGACCTTGATGATGCATGGGCTGGAGACGACCAGGATGATTTTAGTGAAACCGAAGAAGATTTGGACGAAGCGACCCGTCCTCCCACTGCTGACATCGCTTACGATGTAACAGAAGAAGACAAAGAAGAAGAACCTGCTGAAAAAAAGAAGCAGTCTAAAGAAGATAAAGAGAAGAAGTAATAAAGTAGATATTCTTTTCTGTTTCTTATTATAAATTAGCATATTATTAAGAGAAGGGCGGGGAAACCCCGCCCGATCTTGCATTTTAGATAGACATAAATTAATAATTGGTTACTGTCAAAACATAATCAAGAATGGTTCTATAATTTACCGGTATCGAGTGTGAAGATATTTAACGGTACATTCGCCCTGCTTGGAGGTTTTGTTGGAGTTGTCGGATTAGGATTCGCGATTTACAACAGAACACTGGACGTTGTAGGCGCTCTTCTGTTTGGAGCGTTAATTATTATTGGACTTATTGCTGTCTGGCAGCGAGTCTCAGGGCGTGCTGATAATGAAAACACAAGACCAAAAGGTCCGTTATCCAGGAAGAAAAAAGCTAAATAATAATTACTGCAGAATTTAAATACCTGCAATATGATTTCAGGTTTTATCTATAAGGGATTTATAATCAAGTGAAAGCGCACGAAATACGAAAAACATTCATAGATTTTTTCAGTGACAAACAGCACAAGTTCGTTCCGTCATCACCAGTTGTGCCCCTGGATGATCCTACTTTGCTGTTTGCTAACGCAGGAATGAACCAGTTCAAGGATGTGTTCCTGGCGAAAGGAAAACGAGATTATAATCGTGCTGTAAACAGCCAGAAATGTATCCGTGTCTCCGGAAAACACAACGACCTTGAAGAGGTTGGGCCGAGCCCGAACCATCACACGTTCTTCGAAATGCTTGGCAACTGGTCGTTTGGGGATTATTACAAATCCGAAGCGATCCGCTGGGCGTGGGAATTAATGACGGAAGTTTACGGGTTCGAAAAAGAACGTCTTTACGCCACTGTCTATACAGATGATGATGAAGCATTCGAACTGTGGGAAAAAGAAACCGACATAGATCCATCGCATATCAGCCGCCACGGAAAAAAGGATAATTTCTGGGAGATGGGGGAAGTCGGCCCCTGCGGTCCCTGTTCCGAAATCCATTACGATATGGGTAAACCGGAACCAGGGAAAATCAGCCCTCCCGATGACGGACCAAATACCGAAAGTGGACGGTTTATTGAGATCTGGAACCTGGTATTTATCCAGTACTACCGCGATGAAACCGGGACTCTTTCCGATTTACCGGCGAAACATGTTGATACAGGTGCCGGGCTTGAAAGGATTGCCAGGGTACTACAGGGGGTAGATTCAAACTACGAAACTGATATTTTTTATCCCCTGATTGAGGCGATATCCGAAAGAACGGGCGTTCCTTATTTGAATGACAGGGGTGATTACTCCACTCCTCACCGTGTAATCTCAGACCATATTCGATCCTTAAGTTTCGCAATTGCTGACGGAGCGTTACCTGGTAACGAAGGCAGGGGATATGTCCTCCGTCGGATTTTACGTCGTGCCGCTCGATTCAGCAGGGAACTCGGAATTTCCGAACCGATGATCAATGAGCTGGTGCCGGTACTTGTTGAACAGATGGGCGATCATTTTGGGGAGATTAAAGAACGTGCTCAGCATATTCAGCATGTGATCAAAGCTGAAGAAGAGAGTTTCGGCAGAACACTGGACCGTGGCCTGGAAACATTCGCGATTTTAACAAAAGACCTGCAGGAAGGCTCGGAAATTCCAGGAGAAGCTGCTTTTAAACTTTATGATACATACGGTTTCCCGCTTGATTTAACCGAGCTGATGGCCAGGGAGCGTGGACTCGTTGTAGATACCGTTGGATTTGATAAAGCCCTTGAATTTGCCAAAGCAAGGTCACGCGAATCTGCAAGATCGGTCACTGGCGATAAAGAATTTACAGTTGTCAGCGAAGGATCGCACTCAGAATATGTTGGATACACTAAGACGAATATTCGAACATCGATCAGAATGGTTCGTATTATCGAGGGTAAACTTGAGGACGCAAACAATCCTTCGGTAAAAAATAAACCCAGGCTGGAACTGGTTCTCGAAAAAACCCCGTTCTATGCTGAAGCCGGTGGACAGGTCTCCGACCATGGTTTCATCCGGGGCAGCAAAACAAGGCTGGTGGTGGATGACGTTTACCAGGAAGGAGATTTTCGTGTCCATTCCTGTTTAGCATACAGGCTCCCTGAAGATGGCACTTGGCCGGGGCAGGTAGAAGCTCATATCGATGAAGTACGTCGCGGATCAATACTTCCGCACCATACAACGACTCATCTCCTGCAGGCAGCTTTAAGGAAAACCTTGGGAGATCATGTTACCCAGGCCGGATCAAAAGTTACACCGGATTATATGACTTTTGATTTTACCCATTTCGAGAAAGTTTCATCTGCGCATTTACATGAGATAGAAGCCCAGGTAAATGCCTGGATTAGGGAGAACCACTCTGTTGCAGACGACTATTCATCAATCGATGAAGCGAAATCACGCGGGGCAATGGCACTGTTCGGTGAAAAATATGGTGATATTGTCAGGACAATCCAGATAGGTGATGGCCAGGTTCCTGTTTCGCTGGAATTATGCGGGGGGACACATCTCACAAACACAGGTGAAGCCGGGCTGTTCCGTATTGAAACTGAAAGCGCGGTTAGCGCCGGCGTACGCAGGATAGAAGCCACCGCGGGTGAAGCGGCATATAACAAAGCGATTCATGAACGTTCAATGGTAAGGGGAATGAGCGAGTTGCTCGGCAGCGGTGGATCAAACCCGGTCGAAAAGCTCGAGAAAAACATCGAACGTCAGAAAGAGCTGGAAAAAGAGATTGATCGTCTGAAAAAAGCGGCTCTCCAGGGATCTGTTAATTTTATAAGTGACTGGGGACAGGAATTAAACTACAACAGCATGCCGATAATGCTTATAAGCGGTCATTACGAAGCAGCGTTTGACCGTGATAACCTGCAATCGGTTGGTGATAAAATTACCGACGATCTGAAGAAAGAGAAAAAAGAGGGTATTGGCTTGATTGGTGCCCTGATTGATGAGACCTTCATGTTTGTAGCTGTTGTCACACCGGAACTGGTAAAAACAGGTGTGAACGCAGGTAAACTTGTAGGTGCATTCGCCAAAAAGGCTGGCGGAGGTGGTGGTGGGAAACCTAGCTTTGCCACTGCTGGCAGCAAAGATCACGAGAGAGCAAAAGCATTAATCAACAATAGATCGGAAGTATTCAAGTTTGTTCAGTCTTTTTTAGATCCGGGTGATGTATAAATTATCGATTTCAAGAATATGACCGTTTACGAGAACATATTACACCAGCTTCAAAACAGTTCCCACCGTTCTCTTTTCTGGGTACTCCTTGATCCGGACCGTGATTCACCCAGTCGCCTGGGCGAAACCGCCGAGATGGTAATAGAAAATGGAGCCGATGCATTACTCGTAGGCGGCAGCTATTATGAACGTGACGGTTTTGATGAAAGTGTCAAGGCTGTAAAAGATGCTGCTAACGATCACATTCCGGTGATGCTGTTCCCCGGAAACCATCGGCAGGTCTCCCATTATGCCGATGCTCTTCTTTTTCACTCCTTACTGTCAGGGAGAAATTCCCAGTACCTGATCGGTGAACAGATGCTGGCGGCATCGCACATCAAAAGGATCGGCCTTGAAACAATACCGATGGGTTACCTGCTAATTGAATCAGGCAGCGTTACCAGTGTTCAAAGTGTTACCGGTACAACCCCGCTGCCCAGGGATAAAACCGAGTTGATAGCAGCGCATGCCCTGGCAGGCCAATATCTTGGTAAAAAGATTATCTATCTTGAAGCGGGAAGTGGTGCCCTGCTGCCGGTTCCTTCAGAGGCTATCAGTTTGACAAAGCAGACTGTTGATATCCCGGTAATTGTTGGCGGTGGTATCCGTAGAGCTGAAGAAGCGGATGTTGCGGTCAGGGCTGGTGCAGATATCCTGGTAGTCGGTAACGCAATTGAGCAGTCTCACGATAAAAAGCTGATCGCTGAATTTGCCAATGCCGTTCATGGTCATCAGCTTGTCGGTATACCACGATAAATCAAATTCCTTTTCAAACAAAATTATTCGGTAAGTCTATGGAGAAGGCAAAAGCTGGTCCGGTAGAACTAACGGAACGAATATATTCACTGGACGTATTGCGGGGTTTTGCTGTACTCGGAATCCTGGTTATGAACATCCAGGACTTCTCGATGATTTCAGCTGCCTATTTTAACCCGACAGCATATGGGGATCTTACGGGTGCCAACTGGTTGGTCTGGCTTTTCAGTCACCTTTTCGCTGATCAAAAGTTCATGACATTGTTTTCCCTGCTTTTTGGAGCCGGAATTATCCTGTTTACTGATCGTGCAGAATCAAAAGGTGTACGTCCAGCAGGTATTCATTACAGGAGAACACTGTGGTTGCTCGTTTTCGGCATAATACACGGATACTGTTTATGGCGGGGAGATATTCTTTATGCTTACGGGATGAGTGCGTTGCTGGTTTATTTATTCCGTCGTAAATCTCCATCCACCTTATTCATCCTTGGACTGATAGGTGTTTCATTTTGTTCGCTGATTTACATTTTCAGTGGTTTAAGTATGCCCTATTGGCCACCCGAGCAGACCGCTGAAATGCGTGATCATATGTGGATGCTCACCGATGAAGGAATCGCCAAAGAAATAGCTGCTTATTCTGGAAGTTACGCTGATCAGATGACACATCGTTTACCATCCACTCTCGAGATGCAAACTCAGGTTTTCTTTTTCTATTTCCTCTGGAGAGCCGGTGGGTTGATGCTGATTGGAATGGCATTATATAAATGGGGTATCCTTTCTGCCAAAGCTTCAACAAAAACCTACCTGGCACTTATACTAACTGGATTGGGGATTGGTGTTCCTGCCATCCTGTTCGGTGTGAAAAAACTCATCGCAAACGGCTGGACATTTGAATACTCTTTCTTCCTGGGATTGCAGTTTAACTATTGGGGATCCCTGTTTATTGCCGCAGCCTACATAGGTATAATCATGCTTGTGGTGAAGCTGGTCAGGAATATTAACCTGCTTGAGCCAATGGCTGCGACAGGAAGGATGGCGTTTACGAATTATCTTATGCAATCAGTAATTTGCACCTTTATTTTTTATGGTCATGGTTTGGGATTGTATGGTTCAATCGAACGAACCGGTCAGATATTAATAGTAATATGTATCTGGATCTTCCAGGTGTTCGTGTCCTGGCTATGGCTCAAGTATTTCAGGTTCGGACCATTTGAATGGCTCTGGCGAAGCCTGACATACTGGAAACTACAACCAATGAGTAAAACAGCGTAGGAAGACAACCGTTTATATATTGTCTCCACTCAGGAGCTTGTTTTCATTGAATGGTGGATTCTATCAATTTAGGGACTTATATTCATCTTCTTCGAATTTTTACGTAATTGAATGTTGGAGACAGGAACAATGGCACGCCGTTGTATAGTAACAGGAAAAGGACCTAAAACGGGTCATCATATCAGCCATGCGCACAACCTGACAAAACGCCGCTGGCTGCCTAATCTGCAGAAGAAACGTTTTTATATCCCTGAAGAAGGACGCTGGGTTACTCTGCGTGTATCAGCCAAAGCGATCAAAACGATTGATAAAAAGGGAATAACAGCGGTATTAAAAGACCTTCGCAAGCAGGGTGTAAAAGTCTGATATTGGAATACAGTCTATATAGCAAACCCGCCTTTCGGCGGGTTTTTTTTTCCGGCTTTTCAGATCCCCATCTGATGTTTCACGCAAACTTTTTTCATCCTCCAAATACAACTCCTGCCTTATAGAAAGGATATTTTGTCGTAATTTCTATCCCATCACCACTAACCTCTTTATCTTCAAATTCCCAGCTTGAGATAGAAGTGGATGTGATATGCATACCTACCGTACCTTCAACCGCAATCCAGTCAAGCAGGTGAAACCTTGCTGTAGCGTATGGTTGAAACAGGGCAACAGGTTGTTCGATAGTGGTGACAACGTTTGGACGATTGCCATCACCCGGATCGGTTATAAATTGACCCGACAGGTCGTCCCAGGTGAATGTTCCGGAATCTTCCCTGAATTTTACGGAATAGGCTCCACCACCCAGCAAACATCCAACACCGAAGTTTATTTGTTTTTTCATCCAGGGTGAATACTCTACAATTACTCCTCCACCCCCAAAACTAAGTTCAAGATAACGGTTGAATGTATTTCCGGTAGAATCCGTGACTACTCCACTTGATGAAACCGAAGCACCAAAACCGCCACCACCGATACGCCATCCTTTACCGACATATCCCATACCGAGACCACCAAAACCGAGCATAACATCCGGCAGCTCATCAATTCCCATCTCTTTTGTCGGTAACTCATCACATTCAAACGGCAGTACCAGGAACATTACACCACCGTGACCATTAAATCCCGCCTGACTTCGTTTTGTTCGCCAGGTTTTCCATTCATAGTCTTCTTTTTCACTGTCGTCAGCGATCAATGTACACGGTACAAGAAAAATAAATGAAAGGAACAGGATTAAAACTTTTTTATGTCCAGGCATATCTTACTCCAAGTACAACAGGGAATTCTCTTAATCAATAACGGTACTCAGATATTTTCAGGTATCAAATTTATCCGCCCTGATTAAAAAACAGGATAGTTAAGCTACTATCTACTTTCTTTTAACAAAAATATCAACCACCGAATATCAATCCAAAACGATAAAACGGTTCATCAAGATCGAGGTCGGGACCTTTTCCTTCAAGTTCCTGGTTTTCAAATTTCCAACCTGAGGTGCTCAGTGAAGTTAGATTATATCCTACCGTTCCGGAAAGTGAAAACCAGTCAAGAAGTCTGACTCTCCCGGTAATATATGGACGTGCAAGCCAGAATCCTCTTTCTGCCTTGACCACGTTATTATCACCAGGTTGAGCATTTGGATTATCTATTCCACGGAATGGATCTGTTAAATCACCCCATGACAGGGTTCCCGTATGCTGCGTGACCTTGATGCTTGCCCCACCACCACCCAGGAGTGCTCCGGCACCAAAGTTGACCGGACCGATAATCAGGGGAGCCCATTCAAACTGGAAACCGCCACCACCAAAATGGATATCAAGCCTGCGGTTGTATCTTTGCACGTTATTCGGATCTGTATCGTCGGTATATACACCGCTGGTTTTATTTCTTCCACCAAAACCACCGCCCCCAATATACCAGCCTTTCCCAACGTAACCCATTCCATAACCGCCGAAGGTGATGATGCCATCGTCGAGGTCACCTAATCCTGCGTCTTCGGCTAGTTGATTCAGGGCATCGCCATCAAATACCTGGTAATCAATCGTGAAGGCACCAAAACCATCGTAAAATTTATCGTCGTGGTGTCTCCAACGCTTCCAACGGTATTTTTTATCATCATCATCGTCATCCTGATCCCAGTTACTGGGTCCGCCAACCAGGACCGTCGGTAAAATAAACAAGAAAATTAAAATAATAATAAAAACGTTGAACCTTTTCATGCTCTACTCCTTTTACAAGATCGTTATGGTGCCTCCTGTGTATTACACACCACATCGAATCCCCACAGGGGTATAATTCGCAAAGGTTATGCCAAAGGTCAGGATCTTGCTATAACTTGTGATTGATGTATCTTGCTTATTGGTTTTATGTAACTTACAAATGATCAATTGTATAGAATTGTCAGTTCTTAGTGTTTGGACATATATCCATAGTTGTAAAAGAGATACAGGTAATGAGAATACCAGGAGAGTCGATTTATAGAATAGAATTGCTCATGTTTGAAGCAATCGAACTAATTATTGAATAAGCCAGTCTGTTTTAAATGTTTAATTATTTCAGCGGTTCTTGCTGGTTTGCCCTCTTCCCGCAGATGGAGAACATTGTCGTAAAACCATTCCGGTGGATAGATGTAGTCGTCATAATTTCCCAGGAACGGAACACCTGATATCTCCTTTAACCAGTGGCTAATCGATTTTATCCGGTCGGCATGCTTCTCGAAATGAACTGATGGATATGCCGGGGGAATGATGAAAAGACGTACTCCCATTTTCTTGAATCGTTCTCTATATTTCTCAAAAATTTCTACAAATCCCTGGTCAAATGTTTGTCTTCCGCGGTACTGCAGCAATGGTTTCTGCTTGCTTATATCAATCCTGAAGGAATCGTTTTTATCGATGACAAAATCACCATTCTCATTAAATCTGTCGGGAAACAGGTTACGCTTCCCGAATGGTTTATCTCCCCGGATAATATTTCTATAGAATCTCCAGTTAGTTGTAAGTGTTCCGGGGATTCCTTTCGGAATTAATTTTAGATTGTTGAAGTCCATGTATTTAATGGAAGAGGGTGAAATTTCAAGCAGTTCAATAAGGTGTTTTCCAATTCCATAGGCTGCGTAAAAAACTGAATAATAGGATTCACAAAATGTTACAATATCCCCCTCTTTCAGATATGGTTCAATTTCATTAAACATAAAATTCACCCCAAAACCTGAATGTACCCCCATATTTACTGCAGGAATATTGAGTTCCCTGGATATTTTTTCTGTATCAGTCCCGAACGCCATGGCTGAGCTTCCAACCATTACCAGCTTTGGAGAATCGAGTTCTCTTAACCTGGCGCGTTTAACTTTGTAGCCCAGCATATATGATTTTTTCTGTCGATATAAGAACAGCGGAAGATGATATAGAAGGTGAGCTCCGATAAAAACCAGGGCTATCCAAAGTAATATGACAGAGAGTGATTCAGCCTGGAATAAATTAAAGTTCATACGCTTATCTATATTTGGTCAAAATATATACGTATTACCGAATTTTCAATGTAATTGGTTTTCTATCCAGGACAAACAGTGGATTTTTGTTAGCGACAAGATAGTGTAAATGACTTAGTTTTCCTTATCAAATAGTCCCGTGGCTCTCAGGTGCTTAATAATCTCTTCTGTTCTAGCGGGTTTGCCTTCTTCGCGCAGATGGAAAACATTGTCATAAAAATGTTCCGGGGGATAAACATAATCACTTCCATCGCCAAGGAATGGCAGCCCGGAAATCTCTTTCAGCCATTTATTCGTTGCAGCGATGCGTTCTTTGAATCGGGGATAGTGAGACGTAGGATAGCATGGAGGCAGTATAAAAAAGTGTACGCCCAGCTTTCTATATCGCTCCCGGTACTTTTTAAATATTTCCGCATATCCCTCATCAAAAGTATGTTTACCCCGGTAATGCATCAAAGGTCGTTCATTGCTGATATCCAGCCTGAAAGGATCGTCTTCATCGATTACATAATCGCCGTATTCGTTAAATCCGTCGGGGAACAGGTTTCTTGGACCAAACGGATTGATTCCTTTAAGAATATTTCTATAGAAATCCTTGTTCATCCTGATAGTACTACGAATACCTTTGGGAATAAGTTTCAGGTTTTTGAAGTCCATGTACTTGATGGAAGAGGGTAATACTTCCAGGATTTCAATTATAAATTTTCCGTTTCCATAGGCTGCGCCGTACATCGCATAATAAGAAGTGCAGAAAATGACAATATCGCCTTTTTCCAGGTATGGTTCTACTTCGTTAAAAACAAAATTAGTACCCGGTCCCAAATGCATCGCCATATTATGCGCCGGAATATTAAGTTCTTCAGAAATCCGCTTTGTGTCAGCAGTAAAAGCCATTGCTGAACTACCCACAAATAATAGTTTTGGCGAGGACAGTTTTTTCAGACGTTCTCTTTTTGGCTTGTAGCCCAGCATATAGGAATGTTTACGGCGGTAAAGCAGCATGGGTAGATGGATAATAATTGCAAATCCAACAAGACCAAGGGCAGTCCAAAGCAGGATTTGCGGAAGTGACTCAATTATATTATTGTCGGAGAATAAAGTCGTTAATCCAGCTATATTTGAATAACCGTCCATTTTTCAACTCACAGTAACTATCGTTTTCTGCATTCAGGTATTATATCACGATTATAAACATTAAATATTATCCGGCGCTGATCGCCGGTACAAACATTAATAATGAATTATTCAATCCAAAACATATAATATAGTAGCGAATTTAATGTGTGCTGTAAATCACTTTTTCTCTTAGAGTGATTAGAACAATTTCACAATTAAACATAAGGTGGGCAGGCTCTTACGCTGATAGAGAGAGCATTCGATAGTATAATTGATCAATAATCTGATTATTGAATTTCCGAAAAAGTTATTTCCGGATATTACTCCTGAATTCCTCTCCAAGATACATTTTCATTTTACTTACAGCGTTAGAATCGGACAAGGATGTCCGATTTAAATAGTCAAATGGTTCTTGTGAGTCAACCGCAAGGATTGAATGGCATAAAGTACAGTCCATGGAGATTGATTTTCCATCATCATCAACCATGTAACTATTATGGCAACGGAAACAACCCTGGTCACCACGATGTCCCAGCTGGCTGGGGTATGAATTCCAGGTAATATTCATCTCTGGATGAATATTCCTGGAATATATTTCCTGTATTGTCGAAATCGCCTGATCAATAGATTGGGTATTTCTGTTCGAGATATCCGGATAATTTGTGAGATAATAGTTCCGCAAGCTAAGATCAATGGATTTTAAACCGGATTCCTTATCCGGGTAACTGCCTAGAAGCGCTCCAAGGCCTTTCTGCTTGATGAAAGGTAAGCTTGCGCTGATGAGACCGTGCTCAAGCCTGTCATCCAGCGCACGCTCCGGATCCTCGTAAATGTGTGTTGCCCTGTTGTGGCAGTCGACACAGTCAAGAACTCTTACATGTTCAGATCCGGAAACATTTGAATCTCGCATGCGTGAGTTGTTGTAGCGTTTGTAATTGCCATTTTCCTGGAGAACTTCAACCCAGATAATTTCTTTTCTCTGGTCATCGACAGATGAGTACCTGACTTCGTTATCTTCGCCAACATGCCAGTGGCTTCCTGACGCTTTCCCATCAGCGCCAGTGCCGATTTTCAACATCAGGGTAGTGTACAATCTCGTATTTAATTCATTTTGTTCAAATTTTTCATGTGTCACTATGCGATTGCCATGAAATTTATCCGGCCAGTGGCAGTGTTCACATGTTTCCCTGGCTGGGCGGAGGTTATGAACCGGCGTTGGAATAGGTTGTTCGTACAGGTTGAAGGATGCCGAAATCATCTGCCATGCACCATTCAGTTTTGAGTTGATCAACGCCCTGGTTCCTTCGCCTACGTGGCATTCAACACATTTTACATGCGCATGTGGTGAAACCTGGTAAGTTGTCCACTCTGGACTCATAACTGCGTGACACGCTGTACCGCAAAACCTCGATGAATCCATAAAATGAACAGTCTGTGTACTCAGGACTCCGAGAAAAATCACGTTAGCTAGAGTAAGAATAGTAACAATTCTTAGAACTCTTGATCCCTCAACACGTGCTTTAAAGTCTTCATCGCTGAACTGGGCGGAGAAAAGATCACTGAACTTTTTCCCCTTGATCTTCGAATATCGCCACCAGCCCATTGGTATCAGGGCTAGACCCAGCAGAAATGCTGATGGGAGCGCAACATACGTTACCAGTCCGATATATGCATTGGTTAATATCCCCATCCACCAGATGATCTCGAAGAGGATAAAGACAACTACCGAAGATGTTGTCAGGATAACACCAATCCTACTGGTGATATTCGCGGAAACACCCCGTAAGAAGGCGAGATAAAGTCTTTGCATTACCTGGTCAGCTCCGGTTTATAGAAATCCTGGTAAATTTCCTGGAGTTTTCCTGCCTTGATATCTTTCTTCAGATCATCAGTATTTTTCTTCATCCAGTCGTGCATGGGATCATCTGCCAGCAGTTTTTCCAGGTAAGCGATAGCCTCCTCATCACCCGTTGCTTCTACTGCGGGAATAAACTTGAAGTAGAAGTGTTGCCCCACTTCATATATACCATGCCACCAGGCATAATCCGGACCCATCATTGATGCACCGTGACGCGCCCTGCGTCCCTCGTGGTGCCACAATTCCCAATATATCCACTCGACTTTATTGCTGAAACTGGCGGGATTTTTTAACGATTTATTTGCCTTCAGGATCTTCATCACTTCTGTGGCAGGTTTGGCGAATTTTTCATTATAGAGGTGAACAAAACCGTCAAGCTGCTTGTAATGACCATCGTAAAAAACGTGTCCATGGCAGTTTTTACAGACATCCTGCATGTTCGCCCGTTTTTTATCCCAGTTTTCCTGTAGTTTTGAGACCTTGGCTCGAAGATTCCAGGAAAGCCTTTCACCAGCGTCATGCGTAATTGGCTGGTTGACGGTCGCCGAGAGGTGGCAGGTTGCGCAGGTTGGTGCAATGTAATAATCCTGTCCAACTACCCACCTGGGAGCGTCAAGATTCATCTTATCAATATTTGTATAGTAAGTATTCCCGTGCTTGGATTCCTCGTAAACCTCCTTTTGCGGATGGTCTGGCCCGAGGTGACATTTTCCACAGGTCTCCGGTTGACGCGCCTGGGAGCGGGAAAAACCATGACGGGTATGGCATGCACTGCAAGCTCCAAGTGTTCCATCGGGATTGATCCGACCGATACCGGAATTTGGCCAGGATCCGGCAGCAAGTTTATTTGGAGACTTGGGATCGATCTCCATTTTACCACCATGACAACTCTCGCAGCCAACAATAGCAACCGGGTTGCCACCAACAACGTGTGCCAGGTAAGCATCGGCTGACTCAAGAATCTGACCCGCTTTTGCATGGTGGGAGTGCATCAGCTCTTCAGATTCCCTCTTATGGCATGATTGACAATCTTTTGGTGTCACCAGCGTGGCAACGTATGATCCCTCATGCAGGAACGCGTCTTTCTCATTTTTTTCAGCCTTGTGACATTCGTAACAAGTGATGTTATGCGCTGCATGTTGAGAATTGCGCCACTGTAGATAAAGTCCAGGTGTCGTCTCCTTGTGACAAGTCATACACTTTCCGGCAACATTATCGCCGGCGGAAAATGAGATTGTCGTTAAAGAGAGAACGGAAAAAAGGATAAACAGGAAAACTAAGGAGTGTTTCATCTCGCCCCCAGCTTGGAGTTCAACCACGGAATATTGTATTCCCACGAGTATACAATTAACCTGGAGAAGGATTCAACACAAGAATAACTGCAAATGATTTTTTTTGCTAATATTCTCCAATTTTAGCTCACACTAATATAGATTACCTCTTTCCGGTTAGCCGTGTAATATTGCTATTGATTTAAATTGCCATATTACCTAATAAGACGTTTTGTTTCTGCAATTATGAATTTTCATCGTTATATTTCTTTTTTTAGTAAATTCACTAATCCGGTAACAACGTGAACAAACAAATTAATCATCCTCCGAACGTTGATCGTTTTAAACGCCTTCATGCCAACCTGAAAGAGCCAATGTTTGTTTATCATTGGACTCCAAAACCACACTTTGATTTTATCAGCCCCCAGATAGAGGACCTGATAGGATATACTCCAAGCGATTTTATGGATGATCCGTCCTTACCCATGCAAATCATACATCCTGAAGATAAAACTGACGATGAGGCGGCTCCTTCACCTTTTCCTCTTGGACGGATGATCCGGTTAATTCATCGGGATGGTCATGAAGTCTGGGTCGAGATACGGAGTGTTCCGATTGATGACGGAGCAGGAAACATTATTGGCGAGGCAAGTATACTATTCGATTTTTCTCACCTGAAGAAGACACAATTTGCTCTTGAGAAACGGCTCCGTTATGAGATGGGACTAAAGGAGTGCTCCAGGATTTTATTGGAGAAGAAAGATCCGGAGAATTTGTTAAATAAATCTCTTAAGAGCCTGATTGATAACATGGATGTATGTAGGATATATGTATTTAAATGGTTTATTGATCCCGCGCTTGGTCCCTGTTCATCGCAGGTAGCCGAGGTTTGTGCTGAAGGAGTGGAACCACAAATTAATTCAATGGATCTTCAGGATATACCGATGATGCAGGGATTCGAACGTTGGGTTAAAGCGTTCGAAAGAGGTGAACCAATTATCGGCCTGGTAAAGGATTTCCCCGATAGTGAAAGACCCGTGCTGGAGGAACAAGGGATCCTGTCGTTATTGGTTCTCCCAATCAGTTTCAGTGGTTCACTGCAGGGTTTTATTGGTTTTGATGACACTAAAACCTTTCGAAAATGGGAGAATGAAGACATCCTGTTGCTCCAAACGGTTGCAGAACTGATAGCAGCATATTATCAACGCCGAGATGCAGCAAGAGCACTTTTTCAGAGCGAAAGTAATTACCGGTTGATCGTTGAAAATTCAGTGGATTTAATAGCTAAAATGGATAATGAAGGTAAATTTCTCTTCGTAAGTCCATCATTATTAAAGTTATTTGGAAGACCGGAAACTGATTTAATTGGACGAAAATATCTTACTTTTGTCCATTCACGTGACAGGGAAATAACCAGGCAAAGAATAGAAGCCGTTTTAAAACCTCCTTACACCAGTTACCTGGAGCACCGGACCATAACTGCAGTAGGATGGCGTTGGCTGGCATGGACAGGAACGGCCGTATTTAATGAAGAAGGATCTATTGATTCGTTGATAGCAGTTGGGCGCGATATCAGCAGACAAAAACATGCTGAACAGCAGTTAAAAAAGGAGAAAAAGAGAGCTGAAATATCCAACGCCGCAAAATCACAGTTCCTCAGTAATATTTCCCATGAACTGAGAACCCCCTTAACAGCGATCATCGGCCTGGCAGATATAATTTCATCACAACTGACTGATGAATCATCCTCTCAAAACGTTGACCTCATTGTCTCAGAATCGGAGACCATGCTGGACATGGTGAACGATATCCTCGATCATTCAAAGCTTGAATCAGAGAAGTTCCAGCTTGTACATATGCCATTCAGTTTTGAGACTCTTATTGAAGAAATTACAAATCTTTACAGGGAACAATTTGAGCAAAAAGGAATTGAATTGGAGGTTGTCATCGATCCTGCCATCCCGGATTCACTGGTAGGAGCTTCAAAACGAATACGCCAGGTTTTGCGAAACATAATCGGTAATGCTCTAAAATTCACGGAAGAAGGCAAAGTTAGCCTGGAAGCGCAGTTGCACGGTGAATCTACCGGTACCGTTACGATTTTTTTTGAAGTTGTTGATACTGGCATAGGTATTCCAGCAGAACACCACAAAGAAATATTCGAAAGTTTTGTTCAATTGGATGAAGGTGCCACCCGTAAATACGGTGGAACAGGTTTAGGTACAACCATCGCCAAACAACTTGTCGAGTTGATGAATGGAAAAATCTGGGTTGACAGCGAACCGGGTCGAGGCAGCACTTTCCATTTTACCATCAGACTTGAAAAAAGTAAGGATGACCATGTTGGAGATCTGTTGTCAGATATACCAGTTAAAAAGACGGATGCGGTAAAAAAGAGAATCCTGCTTGCGGAAGATTATCCACCTACTCAACATATTCTGATTTCACATTTAAAAAGTAAAGGATACCAGGTAATACTTGCCGAAAACGGTAAAGAGGCGGTGGAACAGGCATGTTTTAATCCTTTCGATCTGATAATCATGGACGTACAGATGCCTGAAATGGATGGATATGAAGCGACACGTCAGATACGTGATTTAAGTGATAAATGCGCTGAAACTCCGATTCTCGCCCTTACCGCTACAACATATATGAGTGAATTGGATAAGTGCCTCTCTTCCGGAATGAATGATGTAATTACCAAACCAATTCGCAAAAATGAATTGCTGAAGATTGCTGCCAAGTGGATCTTTAAAAAATCTGGCAGTAAGACAGAAATTTCCGATCAACCTCTACCGTCGATAAGTCGAAACTTGATTGAAAACGAGTCGGTACTCGATCTTGAGTTGATTCAAAAGGATTTTGGACCTGATGCTTACAGGCTACTCAACATGTTGGCTCAATATGTAGCCAAACAATTATCAGCGTTAAAAACCGCCATTGAGGAAAAAGACCTGAGTACAATCCGTTTTGAGGCGCATTCAATCAAAAGTGGTGCCGCTTTCTATTCAGCAGGCAAACTTGCCTCATTAGCAGGATTGCTTGAAGAATCCTCAAAAGAAGCTGATTGGAAAAATTGTAGGAGATACGTCAAACAGATAGACAAGGCATATCAGTCATTGATAAGAGAAATTGAAATTTTAAATAATGGGAACCATTAGAGTAGCAGGTAGCACGGATTCGTCCGAACCTTCGAACGTCGCATATCATATTCCTGTCATGTCCTTTCTGACTCTATGTTATACAGGAAACATTGTTATTATATTTGCCTTCCATAGCTTATATTACGCCAAAATGATGTCGTCCGGCTGTATACGATTGAGGTTATTTAGAGACAATGATGAGTTTACCCCTTTCTGAAACTATATATTGATAATTAAAGATATACTCGGAAAAGACTTCATGACAGCTTCCCGGAACAACGAAACGATTTCTCCTGAAAATCTCGATCAGAAAGATAAATATTACAAAGATCTTCTGAAACAGACTCTGTATCGGCTGCTGGTACTTTACCTCGTACCGGTCATTCTATTGGTTGTTTTTTTTCAGTTTGAATATCATAATTTGTTGCTGGAAAGTAGAAGAGCTCACGTAAAATCAATAGCGGAGTACCAAGCCTACACACTTGATCTGTTCCTTCGGGAGAGAGTAACGAACCTGGCAAATTTGATGGATGATCCGAAATTTCCTGTTTTACTAAGTGATAACGAGATGGAAGAGCATCTGTCTACCCTGAAGAGCACGAGTGATGCGTTTGTAGATCTGGGTTTTTTTGATTCTGATGGCAGTTTACTCTCTTATGCCGGTCCATTTCCATTCCTTGAGTCGCAGAATTATGCCTCTGAAGATTGGTTTATCCAGTTACTTGAACAGGATGAACGATATATCATCACTGACATTTACACAGGATTTCGAGATAAACCACATTTCACTATTGCCGTAAGCCGCCTCTTTGGCGACAAAAAATTGATTCTTAGAGCCGTTATTTCACCAGAGAAAATCCATGAATATATGACAACGATTGAAGGCTCTAGTGATGTCAACATTTCGATTCTCAACAAAGACGGACTTCACCAGGTGGAGTTTTCCGGTTTTGGTGCTGTTCTTGAACAATCGTTAATTCAACCCCCCAAAGAACCCTGGTTGGGAACCGAAAACCATTCATTAGACAATCAACGTATAACATATGGTTATGCCTGGTTAAAAATGACACCATGGGTTCTAATCGTACAGGAAACAGATAAAAGGACGAGGCATATCTTTGGTAGTCTCCAGGGCAACATTATCCTCTTTGTAATAGCTATCCTGATAATAGAATTTATAGTGATCACATATCGGGCAAGAAGTTCAGTTCGGCGTCAACGAAAAGCAGATGAGACAGAAGCAGAACTTTCAGGGCAGCTTGTCCAGGCAGCAAAATTGGCTTCCGTTGGTGAACTCTCTGCTGGAATTGCGCATGAAATCAACAATCCTCTCGCAATTATTACGGAAAATGTTGGGCTGGTTAAAGACCTTCTGGATCCTGAATTTTCCGAGACGATTTCTCAAGAGGAACTGATGCCGCACCTGGATGAAATCCATAATGCTGCTTTTCGTTGTCGTGATATCACCAGGAAACTCCTGGGTTTTGTACGTCAAACCGAGGTAAAGCTTGATAAGCATAATATCCATGAAATTCTTGATAATGTTGTAGATGGTCTTCTCGGTTCAGAATTTGAATTGTCAGACATTAATATTGATAAAAACTACTGTCTGAATATGAAAAAAATTGTTACGGACAGAAATCAACTAGAACAGGTATTCTTAAATCTGGCTAAGAATGCTTTTGATGCGATGGAGGGGACGGGAACATTTACTATTCACACTGAAAAAGACGACGAAGGTATTACCGTTTCAATGAGCGATTCTGGCTGTGGCGTGACTCCCGAACAACTGGAAAAGATATTTATGCCATTTTTTACTACGAAAGAAGTTGGCAAGGGAACCGGTTTAGGATTGTCGGTCAGCTATGGGATAGTAAAGAGTCTCGGTGGCGATATTTATGTTGACAGCAAAGTCGGAAAAGGAACAATCTTTACTATCAAACTTCCCTTCACACCTGAAGGGTAAATAACCTTTTTATACTATTTTTTGAAGTACTGGAGGTGTTCATGGAGCATATAAAAACGGTAAAGGATTTGATGATTCCTCTATCAGAATATGCAGTGATTGATCAAGATGCTACGCTACTTGATGCCCTGAACGAACTGGATGAAGCCCAGAAGAATCTACCTGCAAAAAGCTACCGACACCGTGCAGTTCTTGTTCGAAATAAAAAGGGTAAAATTGTCGGAAGACTGGGACATTTTGCTTTTATCAAGGCTCTTAACAAACCAACTCACAAATTTCTCGATAATCCTTATCTCAGGCGTGCTGGGGTCAGTGAAGATATGCTTAATATTTCCAAAGATCGTATGAGTTTCATGAACCAGGATATATCCCTGATTTGCAGCCAGGCCAGGTATGTAAAAGTTGGTGACATCGTACTTTCAGGAACGCAAAAGATAGATGAAACTGCTACATTACAGGAAGCACTTGAGCTCTTTATAAAGCACGAGTCTTTATCACTGTTGGTAACCAGGGGGACTGAAGTTGTGGGTATCCTTCGTGTTGCTGACTTTTTTGAAGAGCTAGCAAACTACATGAAGGAATGTTAGTCGGAAGAGAGAGATTATAAGAGATTCAAATGCCTAAGATCTTACTTGTAGACGATGAGGATATGTTCCGTGTCGCCCTGGCAAAACGGTTAAATTTACGTGGATATGAAACCGTTGATGTTAATAATGGCGAAGATGCTGTCAAGATAGTAAGGAATGATCGTGACATAGATGTCGTTGTTCTCGACCTGAAGATGCCCGAAATGGACGGGAAACAGACACTAAAGGTAATAAAAGAGTTCCGCCCTGAACTCCAGGTAATAATTTTAACAGGTCATGGTTCTCTCGATTCTGCAATCGAGCTGGGTAAAATGGATGCGTTCTCTTATCTCGCGAAGCCCGTTGAATTTAACAAGCTGATCGAAGCAATAACAGACGCTCGCCAGGAGAAAGTTTATGCCAGCCAGAAATATGAAGTAGTTGACACAAGCAAAGTTTCATTAGGTAAGTGGTTGCTGGGTAGTCATAACTCGCGTCCTCTATACATTTTTATCGGTATGTTTCTTTTTATTCTCCTGGTATTGATACCTGTCCCCGAACGTTTGCTTCAACTCATCAGTGCTCCCAAGACAGAACAAACTGATTCCGGGCAAGAACTGGATATCAATTCAGGGTATTCTGATTACAGGAGGATGAAGCCCGGAGAAAATATTGCAGATTATTATAGTGCTAAATATAAGCTTAAAAAATCATATCACGATTCCGAAGGCAATGTTAAAAAGCGACCTTTAAATCCGTTGGAAACTGGGAAACGCGCTAAAGTAATGCTTGCAATCATAGTGGTTGCGGCACTTTTCTGGGCAACGGGGGCTGTTCCGGTTGGTGTAGCAGCTTTACTTATCGGCGTGTGTATGTATTTCTTCGGAGTGCTTAAACCGGATGGTATTGCGCAGGCTTACGCAAAAGATGCTGTAATATTTGTTTTTGGTGTTCTTGCAATGTCGAAGGCAATAACCAAAACAGGTCTAGACCGCCGTATCGGTTTACTCTTACTTGCACCGGCAAAGAACATCCCATTGCTACTCCTGGTTTTTCTACCGATGCTCTCCATGACCTGTTCGTTCGTCTCCGAACATGCACTGGTTGCATTCACGATGCCGATTTTTGTGATGGTGTATGCCAATGCAACTCGCACATCAGGTGTGAAGGTTGACAGGTCGCTGATGGTCATGTTCGCGCTCAGTCTTTGTTATGCTGCGAACTCAGGCGGTCCAGGCTCGCCCGCGGCTGGAGGACGTAATGCAATAATGATCGGAATCCTGGGAGATTACGGGTTAGATCCAACATTCGCTGAATGGGTGAAATATGGATTGCCGCTTGTACCTGTGATGTCGTTTTTTGTCGGTTTATATTTTTTACTGGTTTTTCGTTCAAAGCTGAAAATAAAAAAGCTGGATGTATCCAGCATAGTGAGAAAGTCATCGGCGAAGATTGGTCCGATGAATCGTGATGAATATGTTACTGCCGCTGTTTTAATTTGTGTAATTCTTCTCTGGATTCTTAAGAGTGACACACTTGGCATGGGGGGACCTGTACTTCTTGGGCTTGTTGCTCTTAACTTTTTACGAGTGCTTAAATGGCGAGACATGGCAAGCATTCATTGGGAAGTAGTATTTCTTTACGGTGGAGCAAGTGCAATCGGGACAGGGCTGGCGGTTACAGGCGGAGCGCTATTCCTCGCTGACGGATTTTTACATATAATTCCTGAATTCATGAAGCAGGGTGAAGGACTTGCAATTGCCACAAGTCTATTCACCGGCCTTTGCACTAATTTTATGAGTGATGGTGCTACCGTTGCTGCAATTGGACCAATAACAGTGCCGATGGCAACAATCGCCAATGTTCATCCCTGGATGGTGGGTTTTGCCACAGCTTATGCGTCTTCGTTTGCCCATATGCTTATTATTGGAACTCCATCCAATGCACTGGCATTCGCTTTAGCTAAAGATCCGGTCACAGGAGAACAACTTGTAACGCTGGTAGATTTCTTCAAACATGGTGCGGCTGTCCTGTGTATATCATTCCTGGTACTGTGGGGCTGGGCGTTCCTGGGATACTGGCGCTTTTTCGGATTTCCCGCATTCTGATGACGGGAGTAAAAATTTAAAAAGATACTGTATGTTTATAAATGATGGGAGACAGGAGTAATGAGTGATAAGATTAAACTTTTGATTGTCGATGATGAAGTTAAATTCCTTGACGCAATCGCTAAACGTCTTGAAATGCGGGATTTTCAAGTTACGAAAGCCTATAACGGAGAGGATGCGGTAAAAATAGCAGGAGAAGAAAAATTTGACCTTGCTTTACTTGATCTGAAGATGCCCGGGATGGATGGAAAACAGGTGCTAGAGATATTAAAGAAGGAACATAAGTTCCTTGAGGTTATCATCCTTACAGGGCATGGCTCCGTTGACAGCGCTGTAGAATGCACAAAACTGGGTGCTTATGGTTACTTGCCGAAACCGTATGAGATTGACAAGCTGATTGAAACTTTAAAAGAGGCATTTGAATTCAGGCTTAAGAAGAAGTTTCAGGCTGATGCGGCGAGGATGGACAAAATTATGAAGATTGCCACTGGTGAAAGTCCACTCGGAATTATCCGGAAGCTCCGGGAACTAGATGATGACGAGAAATAATCCTGGTAATTTGAGCTAAAATAAATCGTCCGGTAATAACCGGACGATTTTTATTTCAAGGAAGGATTTCGCTCCGCGAAATCAGCATTTACCTGCTCAAGTGAATGGATTTGAGTGAAAACTCGGCGTAGCGGCAGCCGTTGGTCCACTGCTGCTCGAGCGTAACAGTATTCCGCCACCCATTAACCTGGTCACAGGTTTATTGCAATCGGGACATTTCTTTTCACTGTTGTCTGAAATGGAGTGGAATAGATCAAATGAATTGTCACATTTCCCACAGTGATATGTATATGTAGGCATCAAAACCTCAAAATATTATAATTACTATTGTTATATACTAATAATAAATCAAACAGAATTAATAATCCTTCTATCTGTCCTGCCTGTTCATTAACTTTGATGATTCAAATTAGATTTTGATGTGACTCCAGAATTTACATCAGAGCCAGGAAAAGCAGCTTTATATCTATTTCGTTAGATTCTCCAGGTTCTTTTTAACAAACGGTTCCAGTCTTTCAAAAAGAAAATGGCTCCAGACGTTATCAACTATCCCTGCAAGCTCGCTGTCGATTTCTCCTGAACAATGAATATCAAGAATGACCTTAGTTCCATTTTCAACCGGCTGGTATTCATAGGTAACGACAAAGATTACAGCCTTCCCGGATAATCCCAGTGGCCCTTCGTAGCGCAGTTTTTTCCCGCGGTCAGCGTATATGACTGTCGCGTGAAGTGCACCATTACCATCTTCATCAAATAATTCGAGAAACTTTCCGCCGGGTTTTGGTTCGATATAAAAAGCGTGTACTGAATCCGCAAAATGGTGATCCCACCATCCACTGATGTCACCGGTCATAACGTCAAAAGCCTGGTCAGGTGTCAGTGGTAGCTCCAGTTCATTGGAGATTCTGAAAGTGTTACCGGGTGGTAATTCTTCAACTTCACCATATCCCGGAAGATTCAGGAACACCAGTGAAATCAGCAGTAGGAATAGCTGAATTACTCTTCTATTTCTCTTCATACTGGCTCCTTGCTAGATATGAGATTATCTAGGAGCTGACACCGTTATTGATTCCAGACATATCGAGGTGAATAAATTCCGTAGATAATCCTTCATAAAGGGGTTCGTAAAATTCCCATTCCTCGGGATGGTATTCTTCCAGGTAATATACTCTTGCTATGCCGCATGCCGCGATCATTTTTGCGCAGTTAAAGCAGGGCATTACGGTAGTATAAAGATCACATCCATCAACAGAGGGGCCATACCTTGCGGCTTGCGCAATCGCATTCATTTCAGCATGAACTGTACGAACACAATGGTTGTTCATTAACGCGTGCCCTATCTGGTCGCAGGTTCTGCTACCGGATGGTGCTCCTCCATATCCTGAAGCGATTACTCTTTTATCCCTGACTATCACCGCTCCAACCCTTGCCCTGTCACAGGTCATAAACTGTGACCAGAATGTAGCTAACTCGATAAAACGGCGTTGCCACTTATACGGTATAACCGACTCCCTGGCGATCACTTTTACTCCTGGTTGCTGATATTTTCAGATTTGAACTTTTTTTACCTCATTCAGGGTGGGATTATTCGCGTCCCTGTCCGACATGGATGGATTTTCGACCGGCCATTCTATTCCTACTTCCGGATCATTCCAGAGCAGAGCCTGCTGATCACTGGGATCGAAAAAGTCGGTCATACAATACAACAGGTGAACTTTGTCCGACAAAGTGCAGAAACCGTGTGCGGTGCCGGGAGGAAGGTACATCATTCGCCTGTTTTCCTCCGATATTTTTCTTCCTGCCCATCTGCCGAAGGTTGGTGAAGCTTCCCTTAAATCAACACCCACGTTATAAGCTGAGCCACTGATAACTTTTACCAGTTTTCCCTGGGGTTTGTCGCATTGGTAATGCAGTCCCCTGAGCACGCCCTGGTTTAACGTGTAACTGTGGTTGAATTGAACAAATGGGAGTTTTATGCCGGCGTCACGGAATTTATCCGCATGGTAACTTTCAGCGAGGAAACCACGGTCGTCCAGCATCACTTCCGGTTCAATTAGAAAGAGGCCGCTAATTTCTGTACGGTGAAAAAACATATGTCGTCTTTTAAAATCCCTGGATCAGGGTATATAATCAGTGAGTTCTATTGAATCAAGTGCCGGATTCAGTTTGTCTTTATCTGATAGTATGGGATTATTTATCGGCCATTTTATATTAATCTCAGGATCATTCCAGGCTAGTCCCCGTTCGTCCTCACGGGAATAAAAATCGGTGCATTTATAGAGGAAATCCGCCTCATCCGAAAGCACACAAAATCCATGAGCCAAGCCCGGTGGCAAGTAAAGCATTCGTTTATTTTCGCTGGAAATTTTATATCCTGCCCATTTACCGAATGTTGGCGATCCTTTCCTGATATCAACACCAACATCAAATACTTCACCCTTAGCAACCCGTACCAGTTTTCCCTGGGGTTGGGTTAACTGGTAATGGAGTCCTCTCAGGACTCCTTTTGTAGAACGGCTGTGATTGTCCTGGACGAACGAACAGTTTATACCGGCTTCCTTGAATCTCTCAGCGTGGAAAATTTCCAGGAAAAAGCCGCGTTCATCTTTAAAAACCTGCGGTTCTATGAGATACATTCCATCGATCTCTGTCGAATGAAATCTCATGTATTCTCCATCTTTTAACTGTGGATTATTTTGGTGCACGAATATAGAGAACTAATCCTATGACAAGAAATATAAAATTTCCTATCCAGGCGGCTAACCATGGTTCCAGGATCTCTTTGTAACCGAGAACTTTGCCAACCTGCATCATTCCAAAATATAGGAAAGAGATCAACAGGCTGATGGTAACGCCGAAAATAGCGCCACTTCTCCTCCGGACTGCTGATACCGGGACACCGAATAAGACTATAATAAATCCCGCGAATGGAAGCGCGACCTTGCTGTGAATATCCACAACCCAGCGGTGAGTTCTCCCACCGGTCATTTTTATCCGTTCAGTGAATGCCTGCAATTCCTTCAAACCCATTTCCTCGGGTTCAACCTTCAGCTCCACGAGGTCTTCAGGTTTGATTGATAAAGCCATTTTTAACCGTTTGGTTGACTCAGCCTGTTCGTTCCCATTGTTGAAAGTCCGTTTAAGAGCATCCTGGAAAACCCATGCTGAGCCGTTCCAAAGCATACTTTTAGCGCTCACCCGTTCTACAATCCTGTTTTCTTCCAGGCGGTAGAAGTCAATTCCCCTGCCGGTCAGGCTTTTTGGCTGGTAGAGATCTAGGTGCAGAACCTCGTTTTTCCCGGTCTGGAGGTAAACCTGTCCCTGGTCAAGCAGTCGCCAGTCAACCTTTCCTCTCACCTGGCTTCTCCAGATTGCAAGCCTCTCCTTATTCGTATACGGGACCAGGGTTTCGCCGAAATAATATGCCCCGACGCTGAGGATCAGACCGATAAAGGCGAGATGCAGAAGGTGGCGGTGGAGGGGAATACCCGAAGCGGTCATTGCCAGAAGTTCATTCGATGAGGTTAATCCGCCAATACAGAACATTGTTGCCAGCAGCATCGCTACCGGGTATACAAGATACAGGATATATGGTATGTAGAGGATGTAATATCTCAGGATTTCGCTTTTTGGAACACCCTTATCGAGGAATTTATCCAGGTTCTCTATCGGATCTACAACAAGGTAGATGCTCAGTGCAGCAATTGTTGCCAGGAGGAAAAACTGGAAAAATCTGCGGGCGACATAACGGTCAACTATTGGCATCTGTGTCACCCGGGTTTGATTGATCGGTCTTCAGGGTTTTTGAGTCACTATTTGATTCTTTTTCTATGCTGCCGGATTCCTTTATCCTGCGTTCCTCTTCAAGCCTGGCATATTCTTCGACCTCTGCATCTGTAAGCTTCCAGCCTGTTTTGTCTTCCTCTTCATCAAGTCGTTTCTTCTGCCACGGGAACTGGATAATCGAGTGCTGTCTCATTTCAAGACGGATCAGGATTAATCCCAGCAGAAACAGGAGCATGTTCGGTGACCACATTGCCAGCCATGGCGTTACAACCCCCCGGTCAGCAAGGTCTTCACCTCCAATCAGGAATACCCAGTAGAGAAGGAAGAAGAATACGGAAAAACCTCCGGACACTCCCAAACCTCCCTTGTGAAGTTTTATTCCCAGGGGTGCACCAATCATCACAAACACTATCACTGCCGCCGAGATTGAGAATTTTTTATGGTATTCAACTTTGTAACGGTTCATCTGTTTCTTTTGCCGTTCAGGATCGGGACGTTGTTTTAATTCTTCGATACGCCCATTCAGTTGCTTAAGGCTCAGCTCCCGATCCCCCCGGTATCCCTTTTCACGACGGTGCAGTAATTGATCAGAAGCGTCAATCCTGAAGAGAGCCTCCTCGAATTCTAAAACTTCGTATCCCTCTGGTTCCTCCCGTTTCATCTGGTGGATTTCGCCATTAAATAGTTTAAACTGGTACATCCCGAGCGTGTCAATAAAGGCTAGTTTACCACTATCGGCGACAACGGTAGCCGGTTGCCTGGAATCCGAGTCGTCGAATATCGTCAGGGAATAGAGCATATCCGTTTCGGGATTAATCCTTTTGACCAGCAATGTCTGCTTTGGTATATCCTTGGTGAAAATACCCTCTCTTATGGCAACATTGGGCTTTTTTTTCCTGATGGAGATTGTTAATAATTTATTCCGGTGATTAAAGTCGGGTAAAATCTGGTCCTGGAAATAAAGAGAAAAAGCACCCACAAACATCGCGGCAATCAAGGTTGGTTGGATCAGTTTCAGGAGGCTGAGCCCGGACGCTTTCATCGCCACAATTTCGAAATCACCTGCCAGCCTTCCGTACGCCATGAGGCAGGCTATCAGAACACTCATCGGTACCGCAAGCGTTAGTATCCATGCCAGGTTGAGGAAAAAGAATTCGACGATAATATTCCAGCTTAATCCCTGGCCAACTATCCGGTTAAGCATCCTGAACGCAAGGTTCAGGGTGAATAACAGCATTATCAGTGATATACTGATAAAAAAGGGAGGGATAAGCTCACGAATTATGTAGCGGCCAAGAATTCTCATCAACTAAACCAATCAGGGCGGATCTTAAAAATACTGACATTGTAAAATATACACGAGTTCGAGATAAAACTGTTCCCGTGGAGACAACTGAAAATCAGCAGCAAAGTTAGTTAAATATATGTAGTAACGGTAGCGATTTTTTCCAGGCTATAAATGGATGCTCTAAAAATTCTCCAGAAATCTCCAAAAGTATTGCAGTATGGATTGACACAGATTAAATTAAGGAAGCCTAACTTAGGTTAATCTAACTTTTGGATGAGATTATGAAACGTCAAAGCTATAGTGTATCTTCTTCCGCAGAGGAATATTTATTAACACTTTACAGGTATGAGTACGAAGGAAAGAGAGCAGGGACAAGCGAGTTGGCAAAACTTTTTGGGGTTAAAGCTCCCTCTGTAACAGGGATGTTACGCCGACTCTATAATCGTGGTTGGGTGCACTATCGCCGTTATCGTCCGGCAGAATTAACACCGGCCGGCAGGGCGTTAGCGGTACGTTTGATTCG
>JANQEY010000280.1 GCA_028278125.1 bacterium
CCGTTGTGGCGAGCATATATAGTCTGGTACCGATTACGATCCCCTTGATCAGGTGATCTCCGGATATATGGTGGAAGGGGAGTTGAGCCGGTATCTTCAAGCCATTTGCCGAAATCAACCTCATCGCTGAACCGAACTATCCGTCTTCCCTCTTCACCGATCTCCAACACTTCCGCAAGCTGGTTCCCTGGAAATTGAACAGTTTCACCGATTTTTAACCTTTTAGCAGGTTTAGCAAGGCATTCCCATGTCAGTTCGTCTTGTTGTTCAAGTAAAAGTAATTCAATCTCGCCACCCGTTGGACGATTTCCCAGTAGACGCGCCGGTATCACACGGGTGTTATTTAAGACCAGGGCATCACCTTGTTCGAGATATTCAGGTAAATCGCGAAAGTAGCGATGTTCCACTTCACCAGTCTCTTTTCTGAGTACAAGCAAGCGGGAAAAATCTCTCTGATCTAATGGCTCCTGGGCAATCAGCCGTTCCGGTAGATGATACAAGTAATCACTTCTACGATCCATAGGTCATCCTTTGAAAAATTCCAGTTTAGAATAAAAAGAATCTTGGGGAAAGTGTAAAAGCTATTCCAGACTCCAATATTGCTGATGAATACACCTTATCGAAGATTTCATGTGCATTATCTGCGCATACTAATGAATAATTGTTTAGTATCTCAAAAATTCTCCTTAATTCTTTTATTCTACTCAAAGTGTTTATTGTAATAAATTCAAATACATAAAGAATTTCAAAAGTATGGCCTGTTAATTGCCTCTAATAAATAAGGCGCATTGTATTAACGTTTCTCAGAATCTGTAGATTAAGGGAGTTGGAAAGAATCATAATGGCTTGACACGTTGAGGGTCTCTGAACCATCTTTAAAGTTTGATAAGTTTCTCAACTGAAGTATGCCAAAACCTTGTTTTTAAGTTAAAAAGAAATAAACAACACAATCCTGTATTCATAAGATTATCAATTCTGCTTCAGGGTTTGGGAGGGAGAATGAGCCCTGGCAACTTTAAGGATACAGGCAATGTTGGTTCACAATGAATTTAATTTCCGTGAACATGAGGAGGTCACTAATGTATCGAAAAACCGTTCTGATGACATTACTTGCTCTGGCTGCAGTAACGGTCATCCCATGTTTCGCCTCAGCGGTAGAATATCTCAACCTCGATCCGACGAAACCGTCGATGGCACAACTAGAGTTGAAACAGGATAACCAGGATTTTATTCGATTTGAATGGAATGCCGGTGGTCTGTTTCTTGACCATGACCAGGAAGAGGCAAAAGTATATGTTGCCACCGAACTGGGTATAAACCGCGATGTGACAAGGCAGGAAATCGGCGGCCTGGTAAAACTTCCATGGGGTTATAACGCTGAGCTGGTGGTCGTTGGCGGAGAAATCACACCTGTAAGTATAATTAATGGAGCAGGTGACGCAACTTCCCTGGAAAACGGCCCTCAGGATGTAAAATGGGCTACCCTCGGTAAGCCTGCGGTATTCAGAGATGTAACTGTTGCCCCGTTGACCATCCAGCCGGTAGTTGACGAGGATGGAACCATTTGGATGGCTACCAATCTCGAAGTGGAAATAGTTGTAACTGATAAGATCGATGAGCTTGACAGCGATTACGAAGAGAGACCGATATCACGTGCGTTTTACCCAGTCTACGAAAGCCTGCTACTGAACGGTCTAGATGAACTCGGTTATCGACTGGCTGAAACACATGGTTCTTTTGTTATAGTTGGCTATGAAGGTTTCTTGGCTGAAATGAATGACCTGATAGAATGGAAACGCCAACTTGGTTACAATGTCGTACTTCATAGTTTTGGCGTAAACCAGGCACCGTCTTTTAATGAACTCCGTACCATCCTGGCAGACTATTACGAAACACTTGAGCCTCAGCTTGAATACGTACTTCTGGTAGGAGACGAAAACCGCGGTACTGATCCAATCGGTTCAGACCGAATCGTCAATCCGAATGATACCAATGAAAATGACGTAACCGATTGGCCACTGACATTTCTAGAAGGTGACGATTACTTCCCCGAGTTCTTTGTAGGAAGAATGCCTGTCAGTGAAGTGGAAGAGGCAAGGAAAGCGTCGAGGCGTGTTGTTCTTTACGAACGTGATCCTGACGTAGATGCGGATTACTGGAGCCACTTCACAATGGTTGCAGCGAACTTCGCCGAAGGCCCATTACGTCCCCTCACTCCAATTGCGACTTCCCAGTGGCTGCGTGAAAGAGCCCTTCTAGATTGGGGATTTGAAGAAGCAGATTTCGATACACTTTTCCACCGTGAAGGTGGGTACCAGCCAACAGCTGACGAAATCTCAGCCAGTATTAACCAGGGTTCCATCTGGGTTACTTACAGGGGATGGGGCGACTCCGGTGGTTGGGTATTCCCGAGTTACCGTTCAGCCGATGTTGATAACCTGGTAAATTCCCATATGCTGCCGGTTGTTTTGTCGTGTGTATGTAATACAGGTGACTTTGGTAACCTGGTTAACCCCAAGTGTTTTGCTACACATTGGATAACTGCAGGAACATCTAATACTCCGGTAGGCGCCGTTTCTGTCATAGCTCCTTCGGATCTTCATACACAGACGAAATTTAACAACCCAATCCTGTCAGGATTTATGACAGGCGTCTATGACGAAGGGATGAGGAATATTTCCCAGGCGCTGATGCGTGGAAAATGGGAAATCTACCTGGGACATCCGAATGCAAGAAATATCGGTTCAAGCGTTGAGTTTTACTTCGGTGTGTATCATGTCTTTGGTGATCCCACACTCAATATGTGGGCATATCAACCGAAGTTGTTCGATATAACTGCCCCTGAAACAGTACCCTACGGACAGGCATCGCTTGAGTTAACCATTAATTCGCCGCTGGGGAATGGCCTCGCGGAGACTCACGTTCAGATCAGGCAGGGTGACGAATTTTTCTCACGTGGATTTGCGGATGAATCCGGTATAATTTATCTGCCAATGACAGGTATCGAACCAGGTGAGATTGAAATAACGGTTTCCCGTGATAATTACATGCCTGAGATCTTTACCCTGGATGTTGTCGAAGAAGCCCAGTATGTCGGACTGGATGACTGGACAGTCGATTCGGTTGTTCCCGGTGAATCGGCACGTTTGTCCTTGACTCTTGAAAATACCGGAACAGAGGCACAGACCGGTGTTTCAGCGACCATCACTAGCGTAAATGCAGAGCTTGTCACCATCTCCACTGCTGATGCGACATTTGGTGGTATGGCTGCCGGTGCGACTGCTGACAATATTGCAAGCCCGTTCGAATTCGAAATCCTGGAACCATTACCTGACGGAACATTCATCGAGTTTGATCTTGAAATTACCGGTTCAGCAGGTGGTCCATGGACAAGTACATTGGCTATTCCACTTTATACTCTTGAAATGCAGTACGATTCATACCAGGTAACAAGTGGGACTTATGCTCCGGGTCAAACAGCTACCCTTGAACTTACATTCTCCAACCTGGGATCGATCGAGGCGGAAAATATCACGGCCGTGCTCGATTCATGGGACGATGCAGTAGAGGTAACCACTGCTGAAGTTGCTGTTCCATCAATCCCTGCGAATGGTGAAGTTAGTTTAAGCTGGGATGTTTCGGTTCTCGAAGGTGCCTATAATGGACGCATCGTCAGGTACGGTGTTTTCTTCTCAGCCGGTGACGCTCTCTTCGCGTCAATACCTGTTTCCATAGCCCTGGAAGGAGCAACTAGTACTGATCCATTAGGACCTGACGGCTACGGTTACTTCGCCTACGACGATACCGATACAGGATTTGACAATGCGGATGAAACCGTTCCGACATACCAATGGTTTGACATTGAAACTAATGGCGGAACAGACCACGCACTGCTTGATGATGATCTTTTCTATATCGACCTGCCGTTTGATTTTACCTTCTATGGTGTGACTTATCCCGAAGGTACGACAATAACGGTTACATCAAATGGATTTATTGAATTTACCGAGGCTGATTATTATCACCGTCTCTATTTCAGAAACTGGCAGATTCCGGGAGCCCTTGGTGGACGTGCGATGATTGCCCCGTTCTGGGATGACCTTAAGCCGCCATCACCTGAACTGAGGACACACGTTTACACTATGTATTCCGAAGTCGGTGGTGTGTTTATTATCGAATACCATAGCTGGAACCGTTACGCACCTGCCCCGGAAGAGACTTTCGCGATTGTGCTCTATGAAGAACATAATGCAAACGGTGACGGTGTTATAGACATAATGTATAATGATGTTGAAGACAACGATGATGATAACAACGGCGCGACAATTGGTATCCAGGATGAGATGCATGTAAACGGTATCCAGTACCTCTACGCTCACATCTATCCAACCGCGGCAGCTCCACTGGAAAATGGACGCGCAATCAGGTTTACGACAACCGCCCCGGATAATCATGGTCCTGTAGACAATGACATTGCTGGAAATATTCCGGATGAATTCCGTCTTTATGGAAACTATCCGAACCCATTCAACTCATTTACTGAAATACGTTATGATATAGTCCAGGCAGGAAAGGTTAACCTGTCTATCTATAACGTTCTTGGTCAGAAAGTCGCGACACTTGTAAACCGTGACATTCAGCCGGGAAGCCATACCATATCGTTTGACGCGGGAAGTTTTGGGATGTCATCAGGACTGTACCTGGTACGTCTTGAATCCGACGGAAAATCAGCGTTAAGCAAGATGGTTTATATGAAATAATATTCAGTATTATTCCAGATATTTCAGCCCCGGTATTTAAGCCGGGGCTTTTTTGTACACCATATACATAATTATCATCTTCGATTATAATTCTTGGCGTATTTGTATAAAACGGAGCGCTCTTAACTTGGTGAATTTTTTCTAATCAATCCAGGATCATCAAAAGGTGTCATCCCAGACTTGATCTGGGATCCAGTGTCGTTTAATAAAATCTTGTAGCCAGCATTATGTGATGGAGAATCCCGGGAAAGTCTAAACCACTCTGTTGATTAAGGGAAAAGTGACTTCTAGTACTTTCTTAAAATTGGATTCTTTATCCAGCTCCGCGTCGAGACGAATAATCTCCGGGTAGTCCATACTATCAAAGTTCGCTTTTACAGCTTCAAGGTTCTGGCGTTTTTCCATCAGGTTGGGTATGTCACCTCTTGATTTGGAGATACGATTAATAGCCGACTCGACATCAATTTCGAACAAGAGCATCAGGTCGGGAACAGGCGCAAAACTGCTCATCAGTTCATGGATCTCTCCCGGCGTGAACTGACCACGGACACTCTGGTAAGCAATACTGGAGTAATAATACCTATCGAGGATAACGACTTTACCGTCTCTCAGACCCGGCTGGATTAGTTCTTCCACATGTTGTTTACGGTCCAGGCGGAATAACTCCAGCTCCTCTTTTTGTGAAAGTCGTTGAGGAGAAGTGAAGGAATCACGTAGGGCTTTACCGTACATCTCGTCGGTTGGTTCGAAACTGAAGACAGCGGGAATATTTTTATCAAGAAGCCAGTTGTACAATCGTTTCGCCTGGGTTGATTTCCCGCAACCGTCAATACCTTCAAAAGCGAACAATAATCCTTTTCTAGCTGTTGATTGGTCTGTCATTAAATTTCAATGTCCTTGGTAGTAAACTTTTTCACCTGCTGTAATCGATACCGGTAAATGATTTTCCGGAGGTGGTACAGGGCAGTTATAATAAGCTGTATAAGCGCAGTATGGGTTGTAGACTTTGTTAAAATCGAGGATTATCTCATCAATGTATTCCAAAGGCGCTATATCTATATACCTACCACCGCCATATGTTTCAACGCCGGTTGTTTTATCGGTGAATGGGATAAATCCGTAACTGTCAGGATCAGATGCCGGTGTAAAAAGACTAAGCTCACACGGGTAACTGGCAATTTCAAATTTTAGTAGAGCAGCCCTGAGGTAATACTTCTGTAATCCCAGGGATGTTGTCATAACAACTGTGTCAGGATGTTCATACCAGGTTGCACTGGTCTTAACTATCCAGTTTTCACTGGGTGGAAAATAGTTTAATCCCTCGAAATTATTGCGGGATTTATGGCCTGGATCAAAAACCATAACTCTTCCGCCAGTGTTCCCATAATAAACCTTTACCAGGTACTTCCCCGTTATTATTGTATCACCCTGTGCATATTCGATCCAGTTATCGTTTTCATTTTCCAGGTAGAAAACCTCTTTTTCCTCGCTATACCACCGTATTCGAGTAAAAATCAGGTTAACATCTGAATCAGGTTCGTAATCCCTGTTAACTGTTAACATAGATATATGATCTTCAGCGGTATCATTCTTTATCAGTATATCAGAATTATTTTGCAACACAGTTTGAGCGATTGCAGTAAAGGGAGTTATGGATGAGACCTGGATACGATCATCATTTGATTTTCTATTCTTCGTTACCTTTTCCATGTAAGATTCTTTTGATTCACATCCGGCGAGAACTAACAGCAGAAGTAGGGCTAAAACAATTCTAATCGATTTCATGGTAATTCCTGTAAACAATTTGAGCTGAAAGTAATCGTTTTGTGCTCTATAATAAAGGTAATTCTCCCATCGGCGGTACTCCCACCATATTATTGCTATATTTATAATATTGTTCAAGGCATTTTTGCGACGGGATACGGAGAAAAACAGTCGATGATTAGCAACAGGCTGAAGTTTTTTACAGTCACCTTAATATTTTTAATTATAGGATCAGTCTTTTCGGGATGCACCAGGTTACCTGAACGTCCAGTTCATGAAATAGATATTCTTGATCGAATGGCCGATTTACGATGCGAGAATGACGAATATGGACTGTTAATCTCCAAAAGCGGGTTAACAGCCTGTATCGAATGTGATGGTTCTAACCGTGAAATAAAACAGATAGAACTGCCTGTAGAGGGCTTGTATTTCAGTTCGATGCGTTTAATTGAAGGATGGACGTGGATACCTGAAAAGGATCAAACCGGTAAAAACGATTCACCCGGCGATATAATCAGACCTGACCGAATTGAGCGGATTATCAGTGGATCATTAAGGGAACTAATCACAGTTGATCCTGACAACGCGATATGTCTGCTGGAAATTCCGAACCTGGTCGATAGCGGTATTGACCTGGAACTTCGATTTGATTTTCGTCCTCTCAGCCTCGCATACCTTGATTACCGTTTTGAATACGATGACAAAGAGAATATTCTCATTGCCGGTGATCCTCTCTATGGATTTATCGCTGTAACATCAAACGGTTTCTGGATTCAGTCGGAACGAAAATCAAGGAAAGATTATCCAGCCGGGTATTACCCCCTGGAGGATGTTGCATCTATCAGGATTCCAGGGCTGATCCATTTTGAGGAAGGATCGGAACCGGTTGTCGCTATCAGCGCTGCTGGATCAAGGAAAAAAGCAGTTGAACAGGCTATCTCAGGACTAAAAAACTACCGGGAGATTAAAGATCGTGCTTCACAAAATGTCCTTGATGTTTTAAACCGTGCTCCCCTGGTATGTGAAGACAAGGAACTTGAGGCTGTCGCGGCATGGGACAGGTGGCTGCTGGTTAATCATCTGTCACGCACCCCGGAAAAGGTTCATTTTCTACCATCTCCACCAGTAATAAATGAACAGGACGTTGTAGTTGATGCGAGGGCAATCCCGGCATGGTTCTGGGCAACTGCCGGAGATACAACGGTTGAGACCATCCTGGATTCTTTTCTTATCTACAATGGCCAGTATCTCGATGATCCTGAAGGAACCATCTTCGCTCTCAATTCATGGATAGAATGGCTTGATAAAACAGGAAGGAGTTCAGCGTTACACAACAGGTTAAATATTCTCGTTAAACCATTCAATACCCTTGGATTATACGCAAAGCAAAACTCGAAACAGATTTCCCTTGATGGTTCGAATCGATGGGATATTCAACTTAGAAACGCCGGCTTAATTCCCTCTGTAAGCACTAAGGAACCGGGATTGACCTACCTTTATTCAGAGCTGCTTAAAAACGCTCTCAGCTGGGACAGGCTGGACATTGACTGGCGAAACTTGTATGCAAATACATCAAGCAGGTCTCTGGTCAATGGTATTCGAACGAAGATGCCCTATAAAAAAATTATCAAGAATGACCGTTTTGTCTGGGGTGAAAAGGAACGTGAAGCTTGGGAAGCAGCTAAATTGAACCCGGATTTTAACCTCGGTTTTGCCGATTACCTGGTATTCAGTGACAGGGAAAATCCTACCTATTATCACCTTGGCAGGATTGCCAGGAGATTATGGGGAATTCATGATAGAAACGGGTTGCGCTGGAGTGACAATAAGCTGTATGAGGATGTTCGGTTTATTACTCCTGAATGGTTGATTCGTACATTTGAAATTAGGGAAAGAGGTTCACTGGTAGATAATGATTTTGATGCCTACAGGTTATTGGAATACCCGGACTGGATCTCAGCTGTATCAGGGGATTCCATGGTATATTTCCACGGATCATCACCGGAATCGACTGTTAATATCGCTGAAAGAACCCGGTTTTTGTACGAAGTTCTGTTGGGGATTAACCTGGTTCCGGAAAGTGGAAATTTACAGGTAACTCCCCTGGGACCGGTTGATTTATGGAAAGATAAACGGATCACATCGGAGATATTGCTGAGAGGTGAAAGAATAACACTGACAATGGACCCGTATAACGGTTTCTACCAGGTTGTCAGGCGTGAAGGTGACCAGGAACTCAACATGGAAATAGTTGATGTTCCCATCAGCGGTGAAAGTCTTTCCGTCAACACGAATTTAAAAACTCGGGGTGTGACAGATATACAACGCGGTATTGACAGGGATGGTAATCCAACCCTGTTGATAGATGGCAGGGAAACAATAAATGTCAGCTGGCGAAAAATATGAGTACTGAAAAGCTTGTTCTCGGAATTGACCTCGGTGGAACCTCGCTTAAGTGGGGGATAGTATCCTCTTCGGGTGAGATATTCAAATCCGGCAGGGAAGAGTTACCGGATCGTTTACCTGAGACGGTGGTTAAGCTTATTGCCGGGATTATAACAAAAGCCCAGTCTAATTCCGAAAGTTTAATCAACGCCATCGGTATTGGAACTCCCGGGCTGGTTGATAAAACGAGGAGAATTGTACGGACATCACCCAACTTCGCTGAATGGAATAACCTCAACCTGGTTGAGATTATTGAAAATGAGTCGGACAATATTCCAATAGTCCTTGAAAATGACGCAAATTTATTAGTGCTATCTGAAACGCGTTGGGGAAGAGCTAAGGGTATTAATAATCTTATCGTCTTAACCCTTGGTACTGGTGTCGGAGGTGGAATACTAGCTGATGGGAAAATGATCAGGGGATCCGGGGGTGGAGGCGCCGA
>JANQEY010000030.1 GCA_028278125.1 bacterium
CGTTGCTTCGTTCGTCAATCCAGGAAACGACTACACACCCATCCCCATTTTCACTTGGATCAAAAGCTGCCATACTGATATCAAATTGTTCAAACACTACATCACACAACACTATACCGGATGTTTCAGCGCCGGGTTCTCCCCAGTGAAGGATTAATTCATCTTCACCGCTTATTCTCTGCATAAAAAGGTCGGTGCTGGCATCTCCGTTCCTGTGATCTAGCCAGGCCACAACAGCTGTTCCAGGTGCTGAATTCACCAGCTGGTAATGGTACTGCTCTGCAACTTCATCACATAGAATTTCACCATTTTCCTGCCACAATACGGTTCCATCCTCATCAACATGCTGGGTATACAGATCACCTTCATCATTCCGAAGATCTTTCCAGACTAAAAACGCGCCGCCGGAACCGTCCGGACATAAACCGATGTCGTAGAGTTCAATTTCAATATCATATATAACCAGGCCGGTGTCCGCTCTCGCTTCCTCAGGAACTTCGGGTGGCGACCACAACAGATTACCATCAACATCAACACGCTGCGCCAGTATGTTTTCATAATCATTTTGCATACGATTATCTACCCAACCTGCAATTAATCCACCATTCCCATCGGAACAGGCTGAAAAACTTCCCGAGTGTTGACTGCCCTGATTATATGGTCCCCTGGCAACAGGAATACCCCCATTATCCCATAAAAAGTCACCATCAGGACTAATCCTTTGCGCGTAAATATC
Organism: bacterium; assembly: GCA_028278125.1. The sequence continues at coordinate 737 of JANQEY010000030.1, forward strand.
TGTCGAATCATCTCGATTATCTAACCAGATAATTATTGTACCGTTGTTATTGTCATTGATTACATTGACATAACCCTTCCTGTAGTCCCCGGTAATAACCGGAACTCCCGCAAGATTATCATTAATCCCATCATTCCAAAGAGGATTTCCTTCCATGTCATATTTCTGGATATAAATATCGCCAATCACACTGAATTTTTCGCTGTCTCGATAATCGAGCCAGGCTATGAACCAATGATTGTCACCAGTAGCGATAACAGTTGGATAATCAATCCAGGATATTTCTTGGGCAAGTAATTTCCCGGATTCTTCCCACATCATCTCACCTGAGCTGTTCAGGAGTTGGCCATATAATTCAATGTCACCGGTTTGCGCGCTGGTCCAGACTACCAGGGAATTTCCATTATCATCAGTCGCGACACTTTCCCGGAACTCAATCTGATCTCCCTGTCGGACAGGTACACCGTCGTAAGGTTCCCAAAGATTAAAATCCTGCGCTTTTATTTGCGGACAGAATATGAGGACAACTACAGCAGTCAGGAGAAAATAGTATCGTCCAGTGTTCATGATTCGCACCTTATTTGCGGATGGTACGGTGATCTAATCTTACATAGAGTTCCTGTTTAGTTACTGTATCATTATCTATTATATTTGCCGGATTCTGGGAATCCGGCCTACTCGCTTAGAACCTACCCGGATATCAGCCGAACGGCTGACTATCCGGGCTACTCAATACTTACTATTTCAATAAAACAATCTTCCTTGTTTTAACCAGGTCGTGTGTTTCCAGCTTTACAAAATAAATCCCTGAAGAAGCACTCCTGCCTGTCATATCCTTCCCATCCCATGTTATCCTATGTTTCCCGGCAGTTAAAATTTCGTTTGTGAGCGTAGTTACTTCTTTACCAAGAATGTTAAAGACCTTGAGAATTACTTTTGCACGTTCAGGCAACTGGAATGGAATAACAATTTCCGGATTAAACGGATTAGGGTAGGGGGGAAGCAGCTCAAATTTTTCAGGAATTGAAACAACTTTTTCGTTAATAGAATTTTCTATACCATCGTCGACTCTTTGCGCATAGATATTATATATATGTTCTTTGACAGAAATTCTCAGGTCTTCCCAGGTACAGAAAAAGCCCGTATTTCCATCGCTTACCATATGTTGCTGAATTTGTTGATGGTGTTCGTTACAGAGTACCTGGAAACCTGACTGGTATGGCTCAAGCGGTAAACCATCCGGACCAATATGGGTATAATAAAGGTCTACAAAAATATCGGCATGGATTTCCTGCCATGTGATGTATGCGTCTTCAAATGGACCAACCACTATCTTAGGATTATTCTGTTCGGAATTAGTTTCGCAGACAATGTAACCCTGGGGATCATCAAACAGGGGCTGGCCATTGATATCAATGCGCTGGCAGAAAATATGAGGACCGTAATAACCGCGTAGATCTCTCCATGTTAGCCAGAAGGTCGATGACGTATCGCTGGCAACGCCGAGTGCTGATTTATGCAAACTTTCATCAGAGACTACTAATGGTTTACCGTCTTCTTCATCCCAGGTAAATGTTCCATCTTCCCTGATTATCTGCCCGTAGAGGTCAAAGTTTGTAGATCCGGCACGGCTATCCTCCCAGACAACCAGGATACCTCCACTAACACACTGGGCTTTGGCACGATATTGAAAGCCATCAGCCTGTGAAATCGGGATGGGATCACCCCAGGGGAAATTGCCGTCGGGATCAATACAATGGGCGAAAAGGTCATAATTATTACCAGCGACTGACGTATAGAAGACCAGCAGAATATTTCCATTCGGGAAAAATATAAAATCTTCAATGGTATGGTCATTTTCCTCATCGGTAATCCTTAAACCGTAATTATCGTCGCCATACCAGAGCGGATGACCGGTGGAACCGAGACGCTGGTAATGAATATTTACCCACCAATCCTGGTTTGTTCTCAGGAAGACAATGTGCGCTCCACCGTCATGGGCAGGGAGAATCCTTGGACGTTCCTGGTTACGCAACGGGTCGCCCTCTTCCGCTTCAGCTACTACAACACCCTGGTTACCCCACAACAATTCTCCATTTGCGTTCATTTTCTGAGCGGCTATAATTGTGTGGTAGCGGTATCGGTCATCATGCCAGGCAGCGAAAATTTCTCCCTGTTCGTCAGATGAAAAATTAACAGAATCGCAGGTTACTTTCGCTGTATCGATTTCAGTTATTTCTGGAAATCCGGGAGTCAGGGATATGCCGCCATATGGCCAGCCCTCGCCTAATATTTCGCCGGTTTCGGGATTAAGTTTCTGGATAAACGGGTATTTTCCATTTCGGCCAAACCTTTTATCTTCCCAGCCTATATAAAGGTCTGTCCCTGTAAAGATTACCTGTGGATTTTCAGCATTGAAGTCGATACCGTAGATAATCTGAGCGCCATTTTCTTGTACCAGTTCAGCACCGTCTTCAAGTTCATGTACCTGGTAGTAGATTCCCGGGCTACCGTCCCTGTAGTCGAACCAGACGATCGCGGCATTAGTATCATTACCATCATCAAGGATTCTCACGATGTTACCGGTCTGCTGGAGTTGCGCGTCGCTGACGATGATTCCACTACCATCACTCCAAAGGTGATTTCCATCTTCATCAATCCTGTCGGCATACAGGTCTTCACGAGGGACTTCATTTTCACGTTCGTCTGTCCAGGATACGACCATGCCGCCATCGCCGCCACCTATAGCTGTCAAGCGTGCTTCAAACTGGTTACCGGGTTCATCACATAAAACTATTCCGAGAGTTTCTTCTCCAACATCACCCCAGTTCAGCTCAAGTTCGTTTGTACCGCTTATTTTCTGCATATAAAGGTCGCTGGTGAACCAGTCAGTCCTCTGATCCTCCCAGATAACTATAGCTTCACCTGGTGCAGTATTTACAATACGATGCTTGAATTGTGTGGCCTGCGCATCACACAATACTTCACCGTCAACTGTCCATAGCAAATTTCCATCAGCGTCAACTCGCTGGATATAGAGATTTCCTAAAGGATCACCATATAACCAGTCATCTTCGAACCAGGTACGTTTATCCTGCCATGCGAAGAATGCACCACCTACACCATCGGGGCAAAGTTTGATTCCGGTTTGTTCATGTGTAAAACCACATATTACCAGGCCCGTGTCAGCCAGCGCTTCTTCAGGGATACCATCAGGTGACCAGAGGAGATTACCGTCTGCATCAACTCTCTGTGCGAAGAGGTTTTTATCAGTCGCGTCACGCAAATCAACCCATCCGACAATAATACCGCCGGAACCGTCAATGTCAGCTGAATATCCACCTCCGCTTAACGTCGCCTGATCTTCAGGCCCCGCGGCTACCGGAATCCCACCCTCTTCCCAGGCAACATTTCCGTCAGAGTCGATTCGTTGTGCATAGATATCGGAAGATTCATTCCTGTTATCTGTCCAGGTGCAAATAACACCGCCATTTTCATCAGGGAAGCACCGGACACCTTCCTGTCTGTATAGTTCATCTTCCACTATTGGGATACCACCATGAATATCGTTAATTCCATCTTCCCACTGTGGAATTCCATCCATATCAAATTTCTGGATAAAAATATTTCCCAGGTCTTCCCCGAAATACTCTCCCCTTTGATCGCTCCAGGCCACTATCCAATGGTCGTCTCCAGCGTAGATAACAGAGGGAGCTTCCAGTCCCAGGTTCTGGTGAACAATCCTGCGGCCTGAATGTCCCCACTCGGTTTCACCGTCAATGTTGATCAGTTGGGCATAAAGATCAAAATCACCAGTTTCAGCACTAGTCCAGACAACAAGTGTGTTACCCTGATCATCAACAGCGGCTGCTCGATAAAATTCGATACTGTTCGACTGGCGGACGGGGACACCGTCCCATGGTTCCCAAATACTAAAATCTTGTGCCTTGAGTGGTAGACAAATTGAGAGGATCAAAGCAAGCAACAGGAGAAGCGAGCAATACAGGTTCTTCATCATTCTCTCCCAGTTATTTACTGAGCTAAAGGCTATTATAACGATTTTAAATATGAAAATCACCCTTATTGTCAATTTATTTTATTTTTTAACCTTCGATATTCTGTCAAAATGGATGACCGGTTGATGTCCAGCTTTCCTTTTCCAGGAAGTTTTCCTGGATAGTCATAATATTCGCCAAAATATCATAATTGTTAATTTGAAACATTTATACTAATTCAGTTGTTTAAATATCACGATATTCTACAATTGCTTAATATAACCTGATTATAAAAGAACAAAGTAATGTGAAACGATTTTTTAAAATTCCTGACGATTACCCCGGATTCTTCAGCCCCTGGAAGAGGCATTCTCCCGGTTGGAAACTACTGCCACGATGGTTACGTAGCGTAAGATTCGCTGTTTTACTTATCACAGTATTGCTTGCTATTCTGATCGTCCAAAAGATGGTTGTTTCCACATATTTTGTTCCAACGGGATCGATGAAAAACACACTGATGATAGGGGATGTATTCCTGGTGAACAAGTTGGCTTATGGACTGCGAACCCCTGACTGGCTGGGTATTCCCGGTACTCGAATTCGTGCTAGTCTTCCAGTATATCATATACTGGATTTTTCACGACCAACCCAAAACGATGTAGTGATCTTCAAACATCCCTGGGAGAACTATAATATTTATGTTAAACGAGTTGTCGCGGTTGAAAACCAGCAGATTTTAATTAAACGAGGTCGGGTATATGTCGACAGTATAGAAATTCCACTTCCCCCCGAAGCAAAAATATATTCCCAGGCTGCTTTGCCACCGGAAATCATTGATCCTACGATTTATCCCGATGGAATCGGCAATCGAGATAACTATGGACCGGCAAATGTTCCGAATGACCATGTTTTTGTCCTTGGTGATAATCGTAATAGTTCATCCGATTCACGTTACTGGGGTTTCCTGCCTGAGAAACTGATTCTTGGCAAGGCTACCATGATAATCTATTCAAATGGTAGAATTGAAGCCTCTAAAAGCACAAAGGGAAACGTGAGATGGAGTAGACTGGGAAAATGGATTTTCTAAGCCATTAACCGCATAAATTCATCATACCCAAGCTTTTATTATTATATCCTAAAGTTAATGTCAGTTTTAATCGCATTAAAATTTTGTTAACACCGTGTTTCACTTTAATTCAGGAATTTAATTCACTAAATTCACAAAAAGTGGTCTGTCGTAAATATACCTATAATATTCTGAGTTGTTTTTCTGACTCAATGAGCTGATAGGTAACCTGGTTGTGTCAGGAATATCTAGAATTATCAAAAAGTTACTCCCCGCTTCCAGGTGCATTATTTTATTTCCTATGCAAAAAAGACTAATTCTGCAGGAAAAATGAGTAATGGAACCCACTCGTTTAATCAGAATACTTGTCGTTGATGATGAAGAATCAATCAGGGAAAGTATAGGGGCTTTCCTGGAGGATTATAATTTCCAGGTTTCACTCGCTGAAAGTGGTGAAGAAGCACTGGAGGTGCTCAAAGATTCCAACTACAATTTAGCGATTGTTGACCTCAGGCTACCAGGTATCAGTGGGGAATCGTTTATGGTTCAAGCACATGAAATATTACCGGGTATGAAGTTTATAATCCATACCGGTTTAGTTGGATATGAATTGTCTGAAGAATTGATATCCCTTGGAATAACATCGAATCAGATTTTTTTTAAACCGATCTCTGATATGACCCAACTTATAGACAGGATAGAAGAGTTACTTATTTAAAGGTAATGTAAATGTGTCCTGATCAGAAACCTTTGATATTAACCATTGATGATGATGTTGCCATCCGTGACAGTTTCCGCAGTTATCTTGAAGATTATGACTACAGGGTTATCGAAGCTGAAAATGGTCGAATTGGCTTAGATAGCTTTAATAGTAATAATCCTGATTTAGTCCTTGTAGACCTTCGCATGCCGGAAGTCGACGGTCTCGAAGTAGTCAGGGTTATAAAAGAAACCAACCCTGAAATACCGATCGTCGTAATCTCTGGTACGGGTGTTATCAGGGATGCTATTAGAGCATTGAAATTGGGTGCCTGGGATTATTTGTTTAAACCCATTGAAGACCTGTCGATCCTTTCCCATACCATTGAACAATCACTTGAAAGAGCACGATTATTAAGAGAAAACAAGCAATATCAACAGAATCTTGAAAATGAGGTGAATCAGCGGACAGCGGAATTAAAAAGAACAAACGAAGAGTTGAAGAGAGAAATAATTATCCGGGAATCTGCAGAATTAAAATTTGAGAAATCTGAGAGGATGCTCGATTCTATCTTGAAGACAGTTCCTGATGTTATCTACCGTCTTGACAAACAGGGACAAATCATATTTATCAACGATGCGGTTAAAAAATACGGGTATGATCCCAGTGAGTTAATTGGAGTGGATTTTATCAGTTTGATCGATGCTGATGACCATGAGAAATTGAAATACAGCATGACGGAACAGCGCACCGGACATCGGAGAACAAAAGATATTGAAGTAAAATTCAGTGTGAATGTTGGAAATATTCAGGACTCAAAAAGCACAGACAATTTTTCTGAAAATGATGCTGTAGTATTTCTCATTGAAACAGAGGGGATATATGATACCGAGATCCCACATGCCGAATCTTTTGTCGGAACCCAGGGCATAGCCAGAGATATAACAGAAAAGAAACAGGCTGAAGCAGAAATCCAGAAACTGAAACAAGCTGTTGAGCATAGCCCTACCCCCATTGTTATTACAGACTCTAAGGCAATAATTGAATATGTTAATTATGCATTTACAGAAGTTACCGGATATTCAAAAGAGGAGGTTGTGGGTAAAAATCCGAGACTTTTAAAATCGGGTGAAACACCACAACAGACATACAAGGTATTGTGGGAGAATCTCATCGCTGGTAAATCCTGGCATGGGGAGTTTTGCAACCGGAAAAAGAATGGAGAACTCTACTGGGAGATTGCCAGTATAGCACCGATATATAATTCTTTGGGGCAGATCACACATTTCGTTGGAATAAAAGAAGATATCACAGAATCTCGTCAGCTAGAGCAGCAGTATCAGCAGGCTCAAAAAATGGAAGCAATTGGTCGCCTGGCGGGTGGAATCGCGCACGATTTTAATAATCTGTTAACTGTCATCGCAGGAAACTCAGAACTGGCGTTAATGAACCTGGATAAAAATGATCCTCTCTATTTCAGCTTTGAAGAAATTTCAAGTACAGCAAGCCATGCGGCAGATTTAACTCGCCAGCTCCTGGCATTTAGTCGCAAGCAGATTATCACTCCCAAGATTGTAAATCTTAACAAAGTCCTAAAAGAACTGAATAAGATGCTTCAAAGGATAATAGGCGAAGATATACGATTAATTACTGAATATGAGGAAAATTTATACCGGACCAAAACAGACCTATCCCAGGTTGAGCAGGTAATAGTCAATATTGCTGTAAACGCAAGGGACGCTATGCCCGATGGTGGTAACCTCACAATCAAAACATCCAATTTTATGATTGGTATAGATAATCAAAAATCACATCCTGAAAGTAAAATAGGCAAATATGTTAATTTAACAATCGGTGATACAGGCAGTGGGATGAGCTCAGATACACTTGAACATATATTTGAGCCATTTTATACGACAAAAGGTGAAGGGAAAGGTACAGGACTGGGGTTGGCAACGGTTTTTGGAATAGTGAAACAGAATGGTGGATTTATTGAAGTGGACAGTGAATTGAACAAGGGTACGACTTTCAATATTTATCTGCCAAGGATTATAGGTGAAGAAGAAGCAACAAAAAAAGATGATCTGTCAATCAAAGAACTGAAAGGCACTGAAACGATATTCCTGGTGGAGGATGACGATACTTTAAGAAGAATGATAACTAGGTCACTTGAAAAATTCGGCTACAACGTTATCGGCTCAGAATCCGGTGAGGATGCATTACAAAAGTCATCACATCCGGAATTCACAACTGACCTGGTTATTACCGATATAGTTCTTCAGGGTATGAATGGAAAAGAATTTGCCGACGAGTTTAATAAAATGCACCCCGATGTAAAAGTGTTGTTCACTTCCGGTTATACAGATACCTCAATAGTCTATAAGAGTATATTAAACGAAGATATTCCATTTCTACAGAAACCATATGGACCTGTTCAGCTTGTAAAAAAAATTCGGGAATTGATGATCAAATAATCCCCGAAATATTACTAAACGTTGCTTGTAATTTATATCATAATAAAATATTCATATCACATGTCTGTACTTTCCCGGTTCACCTTTGTCATTCATCAGATTCAGTTAGTTTGGACAACAGTGTATCCATTGCTTTAAATGCCGCTTCCATGTCGAGCGAATACCGCCTTACATCGTGGTACATCCCATACTCGTCTTTTACATGATCCACATAAGTTGCTTCACGCTGGAAACCGATGGATTTTGCCAGTTTCGCGGCCGCTTTTTGTTCGGGCATTATATTAACGAATATTTTTTCGATTCCCATAGTCTTTGCAAAAGGAATCGCTTCCTCAATAAGAGCTGTAGTTATTCCATATTTCCTGAAATCGGGATGGGTGATAGCCCTGATTTCACAAGTGTGGCTTAACCATCTTTCCCTGCTGCGATAAAGGGTAAGGCTACCCACAATCTTATCGTCATACCAGGCAACAAGTCGCTGTTCAAATTTATCTTCAATCTGGCGTTTAACCAGTCGTTTATAGTAAGGGCTTAATACATCCTCCCGAAGTAATGCTCGATCCATTTTGGTCAGGGATTTATGCAGTTTCTGCAGTTTTGATATATCTTTCTCCTGCATTTTTCTTATTTCTACTACGAGACCTCTACGGCACTCACGTCTATGGGGGAACCGCCTCTTTTTTGCCATCACCTACCTCCATCGTGGTTACCACTACTTCATTTTAGAACAACTTGATAAACTATCGTGCAATCAATGACTGAGTTTACGTTAACTACCCGGATTTACTGGATATTTCCCCTCTGTGATTCCCACCAGTCCTTCCACTGGGAAACGTCATGACCGATTTTCTGCCCAGTCATTACTTCTAGCGCTTCTTTACTCACAGCTCGGACATCACTGTTGACGTCTTCCAGTGAATTAATCAAGGGTTCAATGGCGCATTTGTGATTTAAATCTGCCTCAGCGCTCTTCTTATCTGAGTTAAGCCACCATTTGTTACAGTTATGGCTAAGTTTTCTTATCGCAACAGCCGCATTACCACGCATCCACCACCTTGCATCTTCAAGGGCATTAACGAGCGGATTGACAGCGCGATTGTCCCCGATTTCTCCAAGTGCTTCAACTGCTGCTTCGCGAAAACTTCTATCTTCATCGTCCAGCGCCTGGATAAGTGTATCTATTGCCTTCGGATCTCCCAGATGCCCTAGCGCCAGAACAGCTGTTTTTCTAACAACGGAGTTCTCTGATTTTGTCAGTGGAATTAATGAATCGACCGCGCTCACATCACCTATCGTCCCCAGTGCTTCAACCGCGGCTTTCCGCATCTCCGGATTTTCATTTATCAATTCGTTCAGCAGTGCGGGAACAGCTTCAGAGTCTCCAATTTTTCCAAGTGATTCTGCAGCTGCATAGCATGTTCCCCAGTATTCATCATCGAGTGCATTTTTAAGAGCTTGCACAGCCGCCGGATCACCAATTTTACCCAGAGACCTGGCGACTTCAGCACGTACATCACCGTCAAGATCATCAAGAGAATCCAGCAGATCCTCCAGCGCTGATACATCACCAATATTGCCTAAAGCTTCGGCGGCACATTTACGAACACACTCGTCACGGTGGTTGAGGGCGTCCAACAATAGATCTATAGAAGAGGATCCAATCCTGCTGAGAGCTGTTGTGGCTGCCTTCCTCACACTTCTCTCCTGGTCTTCAAGGGTTTGGACCAATGATTCAACAGCAAGGGGATCGCCAATTTTGCCTAGGGTTTCTGCAGTTGCCCTTCTAACTCGCCAATTATGGTCGTTTAAAGCATTAATCAGGGGTTGAACAGCAGGTTCTCCGATCTGTTTCAAAGCATTCAGAGTAGCCTTCCTGATATTCCAGTCAGTAACGTGTAAAGCCCCAAGGAGTGGTTCAACGGCAGACTCTCCTAACTCCACAAGTGAGTTTATCAAGGTTTCTACTTTCTCTTTTCCCGTAGTATCCAACTCTGTCGTCTGCACCGAAAAAGGCATAATTCACTCTCCTTCCCCTCACCTCAAAAAAGTTTGACTCTCCTCACAAATGATAGTTGGGGCTAACATATGTTGTCATATTTGTACAAAACAGTAGCGTAGAATCTCGATGATACATATTGATCTATTTTTAGAATTGAATAAATCAGAGTTGAAATAATTGCATCTTCAAGTTATTGAAAATCTATAATTCTTAATCTATTGTCGGAGTATGGCTTGCAGCATTTTTCCACTTTTTGGCTAGTGCTGCCTGGTCACAATACCACGAAGGGAGGTGTCATTATATACATCTTCTCAGTGTTACCGGACTACCTCCAGGAGTTTCCATTTAAATGCCTTAAGAATTTTTCGTATTTATTGACTTTTACTGGTGACATTCAAATAACTTTATATAGGGATGGAAGAGCATTTAATGTTAGGAATATCAAACAAACCAATTAATAAAAAATTGCGAAAATAATTGGCGAAATGCAACTGAATACAGCGGAGACACGTAATTCTTTAACATTGGCGGGAGATTGTCTCTCCTTACAATCCTGATAGCAGGGGATCGATCAGATGAAATTATGGCGAACACCGTTGGATGCAGAAACCCTAAAACGTCCCCATGGAACGGTCAGCATAATCATTGAGAGGTGTAAAGGCTGCAGCTTTTGCATCGATTACTGTCCGAAGGACGTTTTAGTGATGTCAGACAACTTCAACAAGAAGGGATATCATTATCCCGAGATTGTTAAGGAAGGCGTTTGTGTGAATTGCAGTCTATGCGCGAACATTTGCCCTGAGTTTTCAATTTTTTCGCAGGACAATGGTTATATGAGCGCGGATCCATCCGAAATTTTCTCGGAACAAGGCACGGAGACAAGTAATGAAACATGATCAATCCGGTGTCTTAACCGGAAAACACTTTATGAGCGGTGACGTTGCTGCGGCGGAAGGTGGATTAGCAGCTGGTTGCCGCTTTTTTGCTGGCTATCCGATTACACCGGCGACAGAGGTAGCGGAAAGGATGGCTGAAAGGCTTCCATACATGGAGGGAGGGATTTATATCCAGATGGAAGACGAAATTGCTTCTATGAATGCACTCCTGGGTGCAGCATGGGGCGGTAAAAAATCCATGTCTTCAACCTCCGGACCTGGATTCAGCCTGATGATGGAGAATCTTGGGCTTGGAATTATGCTCGAAACTCCATGTGTTCTTGTTAATGTGCAGCGGGGTGGTCCTTCAACCGGCTTGCCAACCCTGGTTGGCCAGGGTGACATGATGCAGGCCCGCTGGGGTTCACACGGTGATTATGAAATAATTGCCTTGTGTCCAAATTCACCGCAAGAGTGTTTTGACCTGGCAATTGAAGCTTTTAACCTGTCGGAGCAGTACAGGGTACCTGTTCTGTTAATGACTGACGAAGTTGTTGGTCACATGTACGAGAAGGTTGAAATTCCTTCAGCCGACAAAATCAAACTGGTCAACAGGCCACGTCCGGATGGGAAAAAAGGCAACGGTTACCTGCCATACACCTCTGATTTAAAGAAAATCCCACCAATGGCACATGCTGGTGAAGGCTACAGCATTCATGTAACCGGGTTAACGCATGATGAGAGAGGTTACCCGGATGTAAGCCCTGAAGCTCAGCACAAGATGATTCCAAGACTGGTTGAAAAGATCAATCAAAATGCGGAAAAAATTTACCGTTTTGAGGAAACCAGGGTAGATGACGCTGAGGTACTGATTCTTTCCTATGGAAGTGCCTCCAGGATAGCTGAATGGGCAACTCACCTGGCTCGTGAGAAGGGTATAAAAGCAGGTCTTTTCCGTCTGATTACAGCCTGGCCGTTCCCTGAAAAACGTATCAAAGAGCTTTCAAAGAAGGTTAAGGGAATTGTCGTTGCGGAAATTAACCTTGGACAAATGGTTTACGAGGTAGAACGGGTTGTGGCAGGTAAATGTAAAGTTAAACTGGTTCCTAATCCCGGTGGTAGAGTACATGAACCGGAAGAGATACTTGCCGCTGTTAAGGAGGTTCTGAAATGACACCAATCCAGTCGGCTCAAAAACATCCAAAGGATGATTGGCTAAGGACAGACCGGTTCCCTCATATTTGGTGTCCGACCTGTGGTATCGGGACAGCTGTCGGTTGTTTTGTTGATGCAGTCCAGGCAAGTGGGATTCCTCGAGAGAAATTAGCGGTAGTATCCGGGATCGGGTGTACCGGCAGAGTAGCAGGCTATGTGAATATGGATTCTTTTCATACTACACACGGTCGAGCTATCCCGTTTGCCGTTGGTTTGCATTGTGCCCAACCGGACATGAAGGTTGTTGTTTTCTCCGGTGACGGGGATCTTTCGTGCATCGGGGGTAACCATTTGCTGCACACTGCCAGGCGTAACCTGGATATCACGGTTATCTGCGTAAATAATTTTATCTATGGTATGACCGGTGGACAGCTGGCTCCGACAACACCCCAGACAGCACGTACAACAACATCTCCCTATGGTAATTATGAATATCCGCTCAACATTCCTCATGTAGTCGCGGCGTGTGGTGCAACCTACGTAGCACGCTGGACTGTATTACATATAAAACGTCTCACCAGGGCAATGAAGGAAGCGATTCTCAAACCTGGATTTTCACTGGTTGAGGTTATTGCCCCCTGCTCGACGCTTTACGCACGTAAAAACAGGTTGGGTACCGGCACTGAGCTGATGAAGTTTTACCATGATCACTGTGAGATTAAACATGATGCTGATCTCCAAACCCTGGAATTAGGTTACCAGGACAAAATCATCTGCGGAAAATTTGTAGATGAAGATAAACCAAGTTTCCTAGATGAATTGGAGAAAAAACGAGCTGATTTACTGAAAGCATCATAATCGATTAATTAACCGTTTACTAACCTGTGCCTGCTTTTGATAGCAGGGACTGATGGATACCACGCGGGGGTAGACATATGCAAACCAGGGTTCGAATTACCGGTTTCGGGGGTCAGGGAGTAATCACTGCCGGGTTTATCTTAGGTAAAGCTGCTACCATTGGAGATGATAAACATGCGATTTTTACTCAATCGTATGGACCCGAGGCGAGAGGCAGCGCCTGCAGCGCCCAGGTAGTAGTCTCCGATAAAAAAATCCTGTATCCATTTATCAAGGAACAGGATGTCATCGTTGCCATGTCGCAAGAGGGATTTGACAAGTACATAGCCAAGACGGTGCCCAAGGGAATACTGATCATCGACGAAGATCTTGTTGACACTTCAAGCTTCCCTGAAAAACTCAAGAAATCTGTGAAGATTTATAAAATTCCAGCAACCAGGATGGCGGAAAAGGATGCCGGTCATCGAGTTGTGACGAATATTATAATGCTCGGTTTCTTTACTGCTGTTACTAAGATTGTGACGCCTGAAGCCATGACAAAAGCAGTGTTAGATTCTGTTCCCAGCCATTTCGCAGATTTGAACAAAAAGGCAATCAGCCTGGGAATGGAACATTTTAAACCGGCAGCGAAGAAACCGGCAGCAAAGAAGAAAAAAGCAACGGCTAAAAGCTGATAAAATTACGGCCTGTTTTCCAACGAGGAACGATAATGGAAAAAGGTATTCTGGTAATTGGCGGCGGTATAGCGGGAATCCAGGCTTCGCTCGACCTGGCGAATGCCGGGTATAAAGTTTATCTGGTTGAGAAGGATCCTGCCATCGGGGGAAGAATGGCGCAGTTGGACAAAACCTTCCCTACGATGGATTGCTCGATATGAATTCTTGGGCCTAAGGCCATGGATGTCGGTCGACATCCAAATATCGAGCTTTTAACGATGTCCCAGGTTACCGGTTTAAAAGGTAAAGCCGGTGACTTCAAAGCAACGGTACATGTAAAACCAAGGTATGTAAGGGAAGACCTCTGCACCGGTTGCGGCGATTGCGAGGAAGTATGTCCCGAAGTAGTAAGAAATAAATGGGACCTGGGACTGGCAGCCAGGAAAGCTATATACCGATCATATCCCCAGGCAGTTCCATCCACGTACTCCATTGATATTGACAGCTGCCTCAACTCAACTGCCCACTTCGTATGTGAACGATGCCGTGAAGTCTGTAAAACGGATGCAATCGAACATGACATGCAGCCATATGACCGTGTTCTCGATGTGGGTTCCGTTATTGTCGCTACAGGATTTGATGAGTTTCATCCGCATGTGATGAAAAGCTACGGGTACGGGGTATGGGAAAATGTGGTCACCAGCCTGGAATTTGAGAGGCTGCTCAACGCGTCGGGACCAACCCAGGGACATGTGATCCGCCCGTCAGATAAGAAGACGCCTAAAAATCTCGCATTTGTTCAATGTGTAGGTGCCAGGGGAGAGGGTGGACGTCCGAACTGTTCACGTTACTGCTGCATGAATTCGGTTAAAGACGCGCTCCTGATCAAACAGCATGAACCGGATGTTGAATCCTGCACCATTCTTTATACTGACATCCGATCATTCGGCAAAGGATTCGAAGATTTTGTCGGACGCGCGGAAGAACAGGATTATATCAATTTTGTTCGAGGCCGTCCCAGTAAATTGATGGCAGTCGAAAACGATGATATTGAGATATTTGTCGAGGACACTGAAAAACTGGAACAGCTTCGTCTGAAATCCGATATGGTAGTATTAAGCTGCGCCGGTGTTCCTCGTCCAGAAACGGATAAACTGGCAAAAGCATTAAAAATCCAGACAAGTGAGATCGGATTTTTCTCAGTGGCATCGCCGGACCGACCTGTAGAAACAAGCCGTAACGGTGTATTCCTGTGTGGCAGCGCTTCCGGGCCGCAGGTTATCCCGGATTGTGTAGCGCAGGCATCTGCTGCCGCTGCTCAAGCGACTGTTTTTGTCCAGGAGCATAAACTCCCTGAACCGAAACCGGTAAAACTGAAAGAAATCGATCCGGATGCTGAAACTCGTGTAGGTGTGTTTGTCTGCCACTGCGGGGCGAATATCGCACGTGTTATCGACTGCGATAAAATGGTCGAGGAATCTGGAAAACTTCCCGGAGTAGTATACGCAGGTAAAGAATTGTTCGCCTGCGCTGATTCAGGACAGCATGCGATAAAAGAGAAGATCGAGGAACTGGATCTTAACCGGGTTGTTGTTGCAGCTTGTACCCCCCGAACTCATGAACCGGTCTTTAAGGGGATGTGTGTAGAAGCGGGATTGAATTCCTACCTGCTGGAAATGGCAAATATCCGTGATCAATGTTCATGGGTACACACAGCTGATCCGGAGAAGGCTAACGGAAAAGCCGTCGACCTGATCAGGATGGCGGTTGCCAGGTCGCAGAACCTGAAACCGCTGGATGTTACTCATGTAAAAGTACTCAAGGATGTCCTGATAGTCGGTGGTGGCATTGCCGGCATGCAGTCAGCTTTAAGCCTTGACGCACTTGGTTTTGGGGTAACATTGATTGAAGCAACTGATTCTCTTGGCGGTACGGTCAGCAAACTTCATGGGACCTTCCCCAGCGCGGATCACGGTAACAATCCTGCAGAGGAACTGAAAACAAAGATTGAGAAATCCCATGTAAAGGTTCTCACCGGTACACAGGTGAAAAACATAACCGGTTATGTCGGTAACTTCGAAATATCCCTGGAGAGTAAAACAAACGGGAAAAAACAGCCGGTAGTAAAAGCTGGCGCGATCATTGTCGCAATCGGCGCTAACCTGTTTAAGCCCGGTTCTCGTTGGAAATACGGTAAAGCCGACAATGTTATCACATCCTTTGAATTCGAAAATATGATAGCGTCTGGTGATCCGGATGGCTTGCTGAAAAACGCTAAGTCAGCGGTATTTATCCAGTGTGTTGGTTCAAGGAACAAGGATGAGGGTTATTCAGGTTGTTCCCGTTATTGCTGTCCAGCAAGTACAAAACAAGCGGTCAAGCTTAAATCAATGGGAATTGATCCGACTGTTCTATACCGAGATATGCGGATGGTTGGAACGGGTGCCGAGGAATTCTACAAGGAAGCCCGTGAAGATGGTGTGCTGTTCCTCCGGTATGAAAAAGACAAACCTCCCAAGCTCAATGGTGACAAAAAGATTGAAAGCCTCACGTATTACGATACGCTGCTCCAGCAGGAGGTAACAGTTCCAGCAGACCTTGTTGTTCTCGCCGTGGGAATGATCAACGAAAAAGAGCATTCGGAAGCACTGAGGACATTGCTGAAGGTTCCACGTGGCAGTGATGGATTTTTCCTTGAGCTGCACCCGGAACTTGGACCGGTAGAGACTTGCATCGAGGGTGTTTTTATCGCTGGTACGATTCAATCCCCCAAGGATATCAACGATACGATGGTCCAGGCACCTGCCGCGGCAGGCAAAGTGGCGGAACTTCTCAGCCGTGACCAGATCATACTTGAACCGGTTGTTTGTGAGGTTGATCCCGACCGTTGCCGGGGATGCGGGGAGTGTACTGAAATTTGCGA
>JANQEY010000077.1 GCA_028278125.1 bacterium
TCAATAGGTCTAACGATTGCGTCTTCAACCTCTGAGGGGGTGGCTCCGGGGTAAACGACGTTAACCATCACCATGTCCAGCTCGAACTCGGGGAAAACCTCCTGCTTGATTGTCCGTCCGATCAGGAGTCCACCGACAACGAGGATGATCATCAGCATATTGGCGGCAACATGGTTTTTAGTCATGTATTCAATTGGGCCTGCCATAATTAATGCCCTCCACCTGTGCCGGTTTCATCCAAAAGATTTGATTCTTGAGGTTCACTTGAAGATATCTGTTCGCTGTCATTAATATCTATTGGACGAAGTTTCATTCCGTTGGACGCTCCTGCCACTGTAGTCAAAACTACTCTTTCACCCGGATCAATCCCGCTTGCGAGGAGTGCTTCTGATTGAGTCATGTAGATGGTTGATACTTCCCTGATCTCCAGTTCGTCCTTGTCATTGGCTATCCAGACAGTGTTGTTTTCACGGATGGCTGTTCTTGGCAAGGCAACAGTGTTCTCTATCTGTTTACCGTCAAGTTCTACACGCAGGAAACTACCAATACTCAATTCAGGATGATCAGGAGAAGGTTTAACAGATGGATTATTTACTTTAACGACAATCTGCGCCAATCGTCCGATCTCGTCAAGCACACCAACACTTCGATCAACGTAACCATCCCAGGAATAGTTTCCGTCACCGGTATGCATGGTTAAAGTAGCTTTTGCCCCGGGAACTTCAAGCCAGACCAGGTCGGAGACAGGGAGTCCAACCTCTACCTCCGCAACATCGGTGGTATATAAAATCGCTACCGGTGTTGAGGCACTGACAAGCTGACCCGGTGAAACTGAAATTCTGCGAATACGGCAATTATATGGCGCAACCAGTTCCGTTCTTTCAAAATTGAGGTTTGCCATTTCAAGGCTTGCCTGGGCTGATGCGAGGGCGGCCTCCGCCTGTTTCAACTGCGGAATATGTAGAACCAACGGATCGGGCTCATCATTACCAGTGCCGTTTTTCCCGTTTGAGTTCATCATCTCCCACTCTTTACGGGCTATTTCGGCATTAGCCTGCGCAAGTTCGAACTGGAACTGAGCCTGGGCTACAGCAGCCTCAGCCTGCTGCACCGCCAGTTCATAGTCACGCTGCTCTATTCGCAGCATAATGTCACTTTTGCGAAATTTTCCACCGGCAACCAGGTCTTCGTGCACCCATTCAACACGTCCCATTACCTGTGGAGTCAGGGTAAATTCGTAACGTGGTTTTACAGTGCCATGCCCTTCAATTACAACCGTTCGATCTGTCATGTATGTTTCCATCACTTCAACCAGTGCGCCAAGAACTTCGTGTTGTTCACGTACAGGTTTTTTCTTGACTGCCGTTAAAGCTACCAGTATTAAAATACCAATAAGTATTATCAGCGGAGGAATTAAAAAACGACTCTTCTTTTTCGGTTTGGCATCCATTTCTCTATCCGGAATTATGATGTTAAAAATCTATGATCAATCTGCCTTATTCATCCTGGCATTATTATTCAGTAATTATCTGCTCTTCGATTATCATGTCTGTCCAACCACCTCCGGCTGACACAGCCAGGTCGATCATTATATTAACGTGTTCCTGCCTTGCTGAAATCAGGTTACTTCGCGAGTTAAAGTACAGGGTTTGAGCAGTTAAGACCGGCAGATAATTTCCTACACCGCGCAGATAGTTGTCGTTCGCCAGCCTGAGCGATGCTTCAGCAGCTTCCACCTGTCGTTCGAGCCCGGTAACATATTCAGCGTTCAACCTGGCGCTTATCAGCGCGTCCTCTACCTCTCTGTACGCGGTAAGAACAGTTTGACGGTACGCTGCCAGGCTTCCCCTCCAGGCTGCCTTGGCACGATCTGAGTTAGCTTTAAGCCTTCCACCCTGGAATAGTGGCATTGTGATATTGCCTATAGCCGTCCAGATCATATTTTGTGGATCACTTAACTTATCTATGTCGTCATCGCTGCCCGTGATTGTACCGGTTACGGTGAAGCCAGGTAACCGCGAAGCGACTGCCTCCGCAGCACGTTTGTCTGAAGCTACAAGCCTGTATAATGAACCACGGACATCCGGCCGCCTGCCGATCAATTCACTGGGAACACCAGGTGGGACTGTTTTAACTGAAACGGGCATTTCCGCGTTACCGGGAACAATTCCCGTCCTCGGGTAGCCTGCCAGCAGGATGGCAAATGAATTCTCAGTTGTGTTCATTGCAGCCTCAACCTGCGCAAGACGAGCCTGGGCACCTGCGAGGTTGGTTTCAGCCTGGTAAACGTCCAGCGATGGTGCAACACCACGCCGGTAACGGTTCATTACCAGGTCATACGAATTCTGGTAGGCACCGACTGTTTGACTCAACAATTCATACTGGTTTCGCAGGGCGATAACACCATAATAAGCCCGAGCCACCTGGGCGGACATTGTTAAAGTCAAGGCCCGTAAATCTTCCCATCCGGCCAGGAAATCTGCCTTCGCAGCGCCACGATTGGCTGAAAGTTTTCCCCAGACATCAAGTTCATACGTTGCGGTTATTCCAGCAGAATACCTGGGAATCTCCATCTCAAACATGGCTGGCTGGTCCGGTTCTTCAACCTTGTCACTTTCAGTAATACTTCCCTGTGCATTGATGAAGGGAAACCAAGATGATCTCGCAGCTGTTAATCCTGCTCGTGACTGGTCAAGTCGAGCAACTGCCTGTTCAAGAACCAGGTTTTCACTGAACGCTAATCCCATTAAACTGTCCAGGGATTTATCGTTGAACAGCAGCCACCATGGATCCTCACGGTATTCCAATTCCACCAGCATCGAATCAATCGAGCCGGAATCATTAATAAAGGAATCCGGTGGTGGTTCAAGTTCAGGTTTTTTAGCGGGACGCCATCCAGCGCAGCCCTGTAACAGAAGCAGTGCTGCTGCCAAGATTAGAAGCATTGAAAACAAAGGTTTTTTAAGTTTCAGCATTTACTCTCCACCCCCGAATATCCCGGCTCCAGGAATATTTTTAGTTGTGATGGCAATTACATTCATTTAAGGTCCCGTCTCCCTCGATGTTCTGGTTGATTTTCTTTAACATTTCAATCAACTGCTTTACCTGGTCCGGTGATAATGATCCTTCTGCAAGCCCAGTGATTTTTTTATGTGCCTCACGTATTTTCGGCAGTAAAATGTTGCCCTTTTCAGTCAGTTGGACAGTTTTTATCCTTCTGTCCTCACTGTGGGGAATACGTTCGACAAATCCCTTCTCTTCGAGAGCATCTACATGACGCAACACGGACGGGTGAGCGTGCCCGATAATCTTGGATAGTTCCATCAATGATCCCGGGCCATGCCGATCAATAACAAACAGGAGCATCGACTCCGGTGCTGTAAGACCAATATCCTGAACCGTTTCTTCAAACCGTAATTTCAGGTTTCCCATCACCCTGTGAACCCAATAACCAATGGTATCAAAATTATGAAACTTCATCATTTTCCTATTGTGTATAATGATACTATGTAGCATGCTACATAGTAGAATGTTACACATGTTAAGTCAATACTTGTTCCCATAATTCTCCAGAGCAGGGGTTGATGGTAACTCAAGTAATATTTTCCGAGAGATAACACCTGATCATTTTATGAATATCGTTTACTCATGTGCGTGAACCTAATTTTCACTCAACGCTGTGAACAAAAATATCCTTAGGGATAGAATATTGATTTGCTTTCATAATCATTAAGGTTGAAGATTAAATTAATTTTGTTGTGATTCTCCCTCTAAATACATATGTTTCAGGAGAGTAATTCAGCATTAATATTTCGCTCCCTGAAGCGATAACTATTGTTAAAAAACTCAAGTATCATCAAATATTTACCATCATATTGTGATGGTTATTTGTGATATGAAGCATAGTTTTTTAATAATGACATGAGTATATTTGAGATTTGGCGGAAATATGGAAAAGCAGTAATGCAACCAATAACTTGATGGCAGAGTTATTATTTATGATGAAAAGCGCAGCTTAACTGGGGAATCAGGAGAATCATAGTGGATTTTTACACGCGAAAAGCAAAAAAACTTTTTAACGTATTGTTAATATTTGCTTTTATATCAATTTTAAGTTTTCCCGCTCACTCCGCACCACTGATTAAAAAGGGCGATTACCTGGAAATCACCGTTCTCGACCAACCGGATTTTACCCGGTTAGTTCGTGTTAATGGTGATGGTTTTATCGCTTATCCTTACTATTCGAACCAATCGGTTGTAGGAAACAGCACTTCTGATCTCCAGAGGATTCTAACCCAGGTACTCGGATTCTATCTTGACAGTCCAGTTGTAATTGTAGAGAAACCAAAAAGTTTCACAATAAAAGTCCAGGTTGTAGGCCAGGTAAACCGCCCAGGCCAATATAACATTCCATACGGATTGGACATCCAATCCGCTATAGGCATGGCAGGTGGCCTGCTTCCCGGTGCAAACCTGGCGGCTGTTCATGTCGTTCGTTCAGAGGAAGATGGTGGCGCACCAATAACCCTGGAAGCAGACCTGGCGGAGTTCGAACTCTCTGGTGATCTCACTAAACTGCCCCTTTTAGAGGAATATGATATTGTGGTTGTGCCTGGACAATCGAATGAAAGTACAACTATGATCATCGGACAGGTTAACAGACCGGGTAGTTATCCGCCAAAAACGGATTCAAACCTGATGAATATGATTCTTACAGCCGGTGGTTTCACTGAGAGGGCACACCAGGACAAAGTCCGCCACCTGATTAAGGTTGGTCCGGGACAGTACGAAGATACAAAGTGGGACCTCGAGGACTTGATTGACGATGGCCGGTTTGATGAATTACCAATGGTTAAACCTGGTGATATTATAGTCGTTCCTCTTTACGATCCCTGGATCGACTGGGATATCACATTTGAATTTCTCCGCGACGTGGTTACTATTTTAACAATATACCTGCTAGTAATACGAATCGACCGGCTCGATTAGACTTAATTTTTTAAAATTATCAGATGTTTTAGTATCAACCTTTTATTGACATGCAGATTTTATAAGCTGGACAAGAGGATATATGGATAGCAAACTTTTTTCAAAATCCACACCCAAGAACGCTAACGACATTTACCGGAGTGTTATAGGGGTACTCCTGAAACATCTCGGATTATTCCTGTTTGTATTGTTCAGCGGTTTATTTATTGGTATCGGATTTACACTCGTGAGACCACCCAAGTATGTGTCTCAAGCGCAATTGATGCTTGGTATTACAACATCTCCCTATACAACTACTGTCAGCTCTTTATTACCTGATGAGGGTACTGTATTACCGCAGAATTATTTTCATACGATTGTCCAGAGTGAATACTATGAACGTCAACTTGTAGATTCACTTGAAGCCGCTGGATACGAACCCAAGAAAAGTGAATCTCTTGAGGAAGAAGTGCAGGATGGCATTAAGTATACGATAGACAAATTCGGCACCATTATTACTATCGAATCCAGTAAAAAGGATCCACAGGACGCTTATACACTGGTAAGAAATGCCGCCCTGGTATTCCAGCAAAGATCAACGTCACTTCAACAACAGGAATTAACCTCAGCCTTGAATTTTATCTCCAACCAGATTGAAGTTCTCAGCGCGGAGATAAAAAAGAATGAACGCAAGATCAAGGAATTTGAAAAGGATAAGGGGATAATCCCTGGTGAATCGGGATCAGGCGACGTCTGGGATTACCTGTACGAACTGCAACGGCAGCTTGCAGACGTCGAAGTATCCATATCGCTTGAAGAAATGGATTATAGAACTTATAACGAACAGTTTGATTCTCTTGCATCAAGTGAAACAACTGAAATTGGTGGTTTCGACGATCCTCGTTTGAATGCTGTAAGGTCGGACCTGGACAGCCTTCAGAACAGGCTGGGGGAACTCCTGACTTCAGGTTCCGAACAAACAGACCTTGATATTATCAGGGAACAGATAGACCGAAAACAGAATGAGCTTGTAACGGCAATAACCTCTAATATTGATGTTTCAAATACACGTCGGCAAAGAACCGCTACTCTAAACGCGATTATTGACCAAATGACCGATGTTGAAGTCCGGCTGGCCGGTTCACGAAACAGAAAAGCTTACCTGGAAGCGGAGATAAGGAAGTATAAAAGGCAGAATCCAGACCTCCTGGATTCTTCCCTGCAATATTCATTATTTCTACGCGAGCAGGAATCTCTTCGTGCGAATTACAACAGTATGCTTGAACAGCGTGAAGAGACTGAAATTCGCATCGCCTCCGAGACCGGCGGCACAAAAATTATCGATCCGCCATTTCTCCCTGTCGAACCGGAAGATCCTGAGACAGTAGTCTATATTATTGTGACAATTATTGTTGTTTTCGCGATTGCCTCAATGGTCGTCTATATCAGGAATCTCTTTGACAATTCTATTAAAAATGCTGAAGAGGTACAGAATTCCCTGGACCTTCTTGTTCTTGGCACTATTCCAAGAATCCGTAAAAAAGATATTCGAAAATTTAAAGGTCGAGATGGCGAAGTCGCGCCAAAGATGAATGGAAAAATTTACCCGTTCGTAACCCTTCTTCCCATGATAGACCCGGCAGTTGAAGCGTACCGTTCACTACGTACCGCGATTGTATTTCACCCCAGGGGTAAAACTCTCAAGAATATTGTCATCTCCGGCATAGACCACGGAAGTGGCAAAACACTGACTGCCTTGAATCTTGCGATTGTATTTGCAATGGGCGGCAAAAAAACATTGTTGATAGACGCTGATCTCCGTCTTCCGGATCTACATAAACTGTTTGACGTTCAGCGGACTCCCGGTTTATCGGATTTTATGGAAGCAAGAGCTGAAACAGACAAGGTTATAAAGAATACATCTCATGAAAACCTATGGGTGGTTCCGGCCGGTTCGGAAGTCCTCAGCCCCTCTGACTTAATCAGTTCCAGCAAGATGGATGAATTCCTGAGGATTGTTAAAAGAGAATTTGATCTTGTGATTGTCGATACTCCTCCAATATCGGTTGGAATTGACGCTAAGATCCTGGCTGCGAAAACCGATGGCGCGATTATCATAGCCCGCAGTGACAAATGCACGATTAACGATATCAGGGAAAGCGCTCAGGAAATTGACGATATCAGGGGCAGAGTGCTGGGAGTCGTCCTGAATATCGTCAACATGAACAGTCTTTACGGCAAATACAGTTATGGTCGCAAATTGAGATCATATTACAAATATTATCACGCTCAACGTCTACTGGGTTCAGGCGAGGAAGCTTAATCGAACTCCAAAATTTTATGGTATCCCACTATGAGTACTGATGACAGAGTAAAGGTTCTGTATATAGCAGGCAGTGGTCGTTCAGGCAGCACAATCATTGACCGTATACTAGGGCAGTGTGACAGTTTCTTTTCTATGGGTGAAATAAGGTACGTCTGGGAAAGAAATATTCTTGAGAACAGGTTCTGCGGTTGTGGTGAACGATTCAAGGATTGTCCGGTCTGGAGCGAAGTAATGAAAAAAGCCTTCGGATCGTTTGACGGCGTTGATGCCCAGGAAATGTTCGATATCAGGGAAAAATATTCCAAGACCAGGCATATTCCAAACCTGATGTTACCAAAATCAAAATCATTCCACAGGAATATCCAGCCATACCTCGAAAGCGTGGAGAAAATTTATAAAGCAACGAAAGAGGTTACAGGTTCAAAAGTACTGATAGATTCTTCCAAGTTTCCATCATACGCTTACCTGTTGAGAACGATTCCCTCTGTTGATTTCTATGTTTTGCATCTCGTGCGGGATCCAAGGGGTGTGTCCTACTCCTGGCGCAAGAAAAAAATTGAGCCTAGCACCGGTAAGAAGAATGAACGGATGGTGGAAATTGGTCCCGTTAAAAGTACGCTAATCTGGGGTTCATGGAATCTTTCAATTGAACTTATGATGGGCTCTGACAAAAGCCGTTACATGTTTCTGCGTTACGAGGATTTTGTCAAGCATCCCAGAAAATCCATGCAGAAAGTACTGAGAATGATTGGTGAAGACCAGAATCTTTTACCCTTTGTTGACGACCGAACTGTTGAGCTGGGCAGAAATCATACCGTTTCCGGAAATCCAAACAGGTTCAATGAAGGGCCGGTGGAAATACGGCTTGACGACGCCTGGAGAAGTAAAATTCTCTTTAAAGATCGTGTTCTTTCCACGGTTTTCGCAGCTCCTTTCCTGGGCAGATACAGATATCAGATTGGCTGATCCTGTTCTTTAAAATTTCAAATTCTGAAAAATGCCGTACAAGGTTAATGGAATGTTTAACGATTCTTTTATAGTTAAAAAAACTATCGACAGGATGCCCATCAACCTGCGGCACAGGATAAAGGCTGAACTGATTCGTTTACGGATGCCATTTTCCGGTTTAACGTTAAGACCATCATTTTTCCTTGTCGGTGGAATGAAATGCGGTACTACGTCTCTCTTCAATAATATTGCACTTCATCCAAACATAATCGCCCCGATCTCCAAGGAAATACGGTATTTTGATTTTTTCTATCACCGGCAGCAAGAATGGTATAGCGCTCATTTTCCCCTGAGGTTTACGCAGAGGCTGAAACAACTCGTTGTAGATAACCTGCTTACAGGAGAAGCCAGCCCGTCATACCTGTTTGATCCACATACTCCGGCAAGAATAAAAGATTATAACGAAAGAGCAAAAATTATAGTAATGTTGCGAAATCCTGTCGACAGGGCTTTTTCCCATTACAACCATACTGCGAGGTATAAAAACGAAGCCATCTCATTTGAAGAAGCGGTGGATACGGAAGATTCCCGTATCGGGCATGAAATGAAACGGCATTTAGAGGAACCGGGTTTTATCGGCTTGAACAGGATCCGCCATTCTTACCTGGCCAGGGGTCGTTACCTGGAGCAGCTTTTACCCTGGTTTGAAACATTCGGTAAAGAAAATATCCTGGTGCTAAAGAGTGAAGATTATTTCGAGGACACATCGAGTGTCTTTACAAAAGTGTTAGCATTTCTCCAATTACCTGAATGGCAGAGAGAATCTTTCGCAAAACTGAATGCAGCCAGATACAACCCTCTTGATGAGGATATTAAGAACAAGTTGTATGATTATTTTGAACCGTATAACAATCAGCTTTATAAATACATGGGTTATTCCTTCGATTGGGAAAATGATAAATGAAGAGAAGTAGTTTAAATATAATATTAATTGTCACATTAAGCCTGGTATTAATGTTTCAGGCCGCAGCGGTCCAGGCCAGGGACATCACTATTGTTGTCAGCCAGGGGCATGGTTCAGCTTCAGATGATAATACCGGTAGTAACGAAAAACCTTTAGCAACTATTTCTCGTGGTCTTGAACTGGCTGTCAGCCCTTACGTTGGTGGTAATGACGTTAAAGTAATCGTTCATGCAGGGACTTACCGGGAAACCCTTGTCTGGAATACTGCTCCGGTAAAAAATGGATCGTTAACTCTTGAAGCTTTTGGTGAAGATAAGGTTATCGTTTCCGGGTCTGAAATATGGGATGACTGGGTAGCCGATAGAGAAGAAAACGTCTACACCCACTATTGGCCTTATAAATGGATGGAGCGAAGTGAAAAAATTAAAAGCAGCGACGTTTCGGAAACCGGAAAGATAAAAACTCTTAAATGGCTTAATAGCGCTTCAGACCTCTTCCTTCTAAGAGCTATGGTATTTGTGGATAGTGTTCATCATCAACAGGTTCTCTTGCAAGAAGAATTAGTTCCGGGTAAATGCTATGTAAATGAGGATGAAGAAAAGATATATCTTGCATTGGCGGAAAATATAAACCCAAATGGTGCGACTATAGAGGTTGCTACCACAAATACTATATGTCATATAACAAAGAGCGAAAATATTACAATCAAGGGCCTGGATTTTGTACACAGCAATTCAATAATGAAGGGAGCCGGATTATATATTTCATCCTGTCGTAATGTCCTGGTTGAAGATTGTAATTTCTATTATAATAACTGGGTCGGCATAAAACTCAGCACAGCCTTTGACGTCACCCTAAGAAATTGTATTTCAAGAGATAACGGGGCGAAGGGAATTGGCGGTTGGAGACTGAAAAACGTTGTGATGGAAAACTGCGAAACATACGGAAACAACTGGCGTGGATACGCGTCTGGCAGGATGGACTGGGACCTGGGTGGCATGAAAGTTCTTCACGTCCACAATTGCCAGGTTATAAACCATTATTCCCATGATAACTATACTTATGGTATCTGGTTCGATACAGATAACACCGAAATAGTAATTAGAAACAGTGTGATTACTGATAATTGGCATGATGGCATATTTATAGAAAGAAGCCAGGGACCGGTAACAATTGACAGCTGCGAAATAAGTGGAAATAAACGCGCGGGAATTAACATCGGCAGTTCTGATAATGTTGCGATAACCAATAACGTGATCACCAATAATAAATATCAATTATTTGTCTCCAGTTACGGGATGGAGGCGACTAATTTTGAAACTGGTTCGGAATACCTGTTTAGAAATCAGAATTGTAAGATCCTTAACAACGTTATTGAAGCCGGTGAAGAGCAGCGTCGATTCTTTTACTGGCTTACCCCAGAGCGATACCAGGAGTTTTTATCAACTCTCACGACCGATATAGAGCGGTAATATGCTGGCAGTAAATAGAATAAATATTAACCGCCTTTTGCGTTTATTAGTGGGTTTCCTCTTTAACCTGTTTAAAAGAACCACCTTACTTGGTATTCTATTCATTATTACGCTGATTTTTACAATGCTGCCCCTAGTAATGCCTTTCAAGGTCCTTCCAGTAATCATGGCAGGATATGTCTTTGTAATATTCAGCATCTTAGCCGTGGTTAATCCCATTTTAATGATCTATTTTGTTATCCTCTCGTCTTCAACATCAGCCTTGTTACGTAACCTTGGATCAGTCGGCATTGGTGGTGTGGGTATGTCTGCATCAGGATTAAGGTGGGCTTTCGTCGCTTTGGTAACCGCCGCTATAAATTTGTTCCATTTCAGGAAATATGGGATTCCGAAGGTTTTCTTGATATATGCCGTCTTTCTCGTCTATGCAGCTGTTCGCAGTTTGATTTATGAAGATCTTGCACGTGCGGCTGATGAATACCTGTGGTTTATTCTTCCGATGCTGGTTGGTCTATTCACGTATTATGTCATCAGGGAATCCGATTTAAAACTTCTTAACAGCATCGACTGGGTTATCAGGCATAGTGTATTTATCATCCTCATGATATTCGCATACTACTTTGCTACCGGTGGTTTGGAATGGACTAAAACCGGACCAAAGGGCGAAGTTGTATCTCGTACACTTTCGCTTTATACGACAGTTACCCTGACATTATCTCTTGCACGATGGAGATACCACCCGGATCATCGTCAGCAGACATATGGACTATTGATTGGATCAATCGCTTTCTTTTCTGTTACCCTGACTTTGTCAAGAATGGCAACAGTAATTGCATTCCTTGTCGCGTTCGTCTCGCGTACACAACCTTCCAAGATCTTTAGAATTGCAATTACCATGGTACTCTTTTTTGCCGTTATAGCAAGTCTTTTCCTATTTGTACCTGCATTACGGGAAAGGACCTTTTACAGTGGAGAGATCCCAAGATCTCTTCCAGAACTGGCGCGAACTTTTAATTCTTCAGGAAGGTTTGATACATTCTGGCCGGCAACAATCAACGGTGCTTTGAAAAGTCCGATTATCGGGCATGGTCCAGGCACATCTTCACTGGAAGTAGCAAAACATATCGAAAAAAGAGACCTTGAGGAGTATTATCCCCACAACGAATACCTTGGTCTCTGGCATGATTTCGGCGCGATTGGTGTTTCCCTGGTAATCGCGTTCTATATATCATTATTACTGAGACTCTGGAAGAAGTGGAGAAAATATCACGAAAGTGGGGAACATCCTGAACTTGCCTACTGGGCAATGGCATCTGTTCTTGCGGCAGCTGTTTGTTCCGGGACAGCCATTACCGCAAATACTTTCCATTATCCGTTTGTTACTGCCATGGCGTTTATGATTATCGGTGGTTTTGAAGCGTTGGAAGCAAGAATAATAGCTGATAAGAGAAAAGTTGCTCTAGATCCTGACCAGAAACTACTCCCGGGGACATACGGAGAAAACAGCAATATTTGAAACGATATTAACCTTCCTTCTTCTTAACATTTTTCATTTTCTGCATCCTCACTTTGCCACATTTCGGACAAATCCACTTTCGCTGTTTATGGAACGACCTCTTCTCCTCTTTCATTTTTATATGGCAATCGGGGCAATACATGAGTTTTATTTCCGGGAAGTTATTTTTTCATTGTGGGATTCTTCGGAATATCCTCTTGAGGAGTTGCCAGTTCCAGTTTCGTGAAACGGATTAACAAGAAGATAGCCAGGGCAATAACAGCTACGATCAGAATAAAAACATCTGTAGAATCAAAGTATTTACCCAGCACTTTATAGAGAACGGGGACGGTAAAAAGAAGCGTGGTAATCGTCCCTGCGGAAGCTTTCCCTGCTTTCAATGCAATATTGCATGCAGGACATTTGAATTTTTTATTAGAGCCTGAAAATATAACCTTTAGGGCTGAGATATCGTTGTGGCAATTAGGACATTCCGGCATTTTTTCACCTGTCAGTTTTGATCATATTTATCCACTCAGCAATTTGTCGCTTTTAGTATATTTATACAAGCTGTTTATATCGACCAGCTATTTTATTCAATGAATCCGAAAAATAATAAAGTAATTGGTTTTAACATAAAAAACTTCTTATTGCAGAAAATATATTAATAAGAGCTCTCCTTTGCACTTGATGGTGAGTAAACAAATAATTAGCTTAGGATGGGTTTATGTAGGGATTATTCCTATAAATAATTATCGTACGTTACGATTCGGTTGTTCACGTAATGCTTGACGAGCAAAAGATTAAATCACAACTGGATAACAAGATCAACGATATTCGTGATGCCACGCACGAGACGAATGAGCCGGGTGCGAACACTTCACACTTGCACACCAACCTCCAGGAAATCAAGAACAGCTATGCCGATCTGATTAACAGCGCGTTGGTGGGTATATTTTTTCTCGACCTCAAAGGTCATTTCATCTTCTTAAATAAGAAATCCGAAGAGATTACCGGTTATACTGAAAGTGAAATCGTCAGGAAAAACCTGTTCGAGATGGATTTGCTGGACTCCACCGGTAAAACAGCAGCAGAGAAGATGATCCGGGCTAACATTGCCGGTGAATCGGCAGGACCTGTTCAGTTTATTATCAACGCCAATGGTGGAAAGAAAAAGGTACTTGAAATCCAGAGTAGTTTGATTTCCGTCAACGGCAAACAAATGATCCAGGGCCTGTCTCGTGACATTACTGAACAAATGCGAACCCAGGAAAAACTCATCGAGAGCGAGGAACTTGGACGTGCTATTCTCGATGCTACCCCCGATATCGTTTTCCAGATAAAGTCTGACGGTACATTTATCGGGTATAAAGCCTCAGCAGATCAACTTTTCCTTCCACCTGAAGATTTTTTGGGTAAGAAACTCCATGACATCCTTCCGCCTGATCTTGCGGATCTTACTCTCAGCCATGTGAAGAGCGTTAACGAAACCAAGAACCTGGAAATTTTCGAATACAACCTGGCGATTGGTGATGAGGTTCGTCATTTTGAAGCACGGATGGTTTCGAGTAACGAACAGACCGTGATCTCGATTGTCCGGGATATTACTGAGGCGAAACGTGCTGAAAACCTTCAACGTGCCGTCTACAGGATATCTCAAGCTGTGGATTCTGTCAGCAATATTGAGGATTTGTACAAGGTAGTCCACGAGATAATCCAGGAAGTAATGCCTGCTGACAACTTCTACTTCGCTTTTTACGATGAACTCGAAGATATTTTATCATTCCCCTATTTTGTTGACGAAGTAGATGTTCCAACTCCCCCCGGAAAACCCGGTATGGGATTAACTGAATATGTCCTTCGGACGGGGAAATCACTTTTATGTCCTGAATCGATGCAGATGGAACTTCGTCATCGTGGCGAAATAGTTTTGCTGGGTGTCCCTGCTCCAATCTGGCTGGGAATCCCTTTAAAAATTGAAGAGAAAGTCATTGGAGTAATGGCAGTCCAGCATTACTCAGACATCAATGCTTACAATGAACTCGATAAGCAGGTGCTTGAGTTTGTCTCCTCGGAAGTGGCAAAGGCAATTGATAAGAAAAGATCCCAGCAGGCGCTTTTGGAGAGCGAAGAAAAATACAAGACTATTATCGATAATTCCCTTGAAGGTATCCACATTACACAGGAAACCACCCTTCGTTTCTGCAACAACAAGTTTGCAGAAATGTTCGGTTATGACTCCCCCGGCGATATAATTGGTAGAAACATCAAGGATCTCGTTGCACCCGAATCATGGAGTGAAGTTGAAGACCAGATAGTACAACGTGAGACCGGCGAACGTCACTTTTCACATTATGAATTCACTGCGATCAGGGCTGACGGTTCAAAGTTCGAGGTTGAAAGCCTTGGAAGTCGTATCCAGCTAAAGGGCAAACCTGCGGTTCAAGGTGTTCTCAGGGATATTTCCGAACAACGCCAGTTAGAGGAACAATTAAGACAAGCTCAGAAAATGGAAGCAGTAGGCAGGTTAGCCGGTGGCGTAGCCCACGACTTTAATAACCTGCTGACGGCCATTACCGGCAACACGGAGCTTGCCCTGATGTTCCTTGATCAGCGTGGTGACCTTGAAACCGTTGAAAACAAGCTCAGGGTAATCCTTGATACCGCTACCCGTGCAACAAATCTTACCCGCCAGTTATTGGCATACAGCCGGAAGCAACCCCTTCAGCCGAAAGTACTTAATGTCAACGAAGTCATCACTGATATGGACAAGATGCTCAGGCGGATTATCGGTGAAGACATAGAATTGAGGACAATCCCAGGTGAAAAATTATGGAACGTCAAGGTCGATAAGGGGCAGACAGAACAGATTATCGTCAACCTGGTTGTTAACGCGCGTGATTCAATGCCTGACGGCGGTAAAATTACCATCGAGTGCAAAAACGTAGTGCTAGACCGCCGTTACGCCCGCTCACATCCTGAAGCAAGGCATGGTCCTTATGTAATGCTGGCTGTCAGCGATACGGGTTGCGGTATGACAGAGGAAGTAAAAGCCCAGATCTTTGAACCATTCTATACAACCAAGGAGACTGGAAAAGGCACCGGCCTGGGGCTTGCTACAGTTTACGGGATTGTAAAGCAGAGTGAAGGTTATATCTGGGTTTACAGTGAACCGGACAAGGGCACGGCATTTAAGCTTTATTTCCCGAGAGCCGAGGGCGATACGGAAAATCTTGAAACGTCGCCTGAATACCTCGATGCCCCCAAGGGAAGTGAAAACATCCTTGTCGTAGAGGATGAAGAAGTTGTCAAAGATGTAATTGTAGAAACCCTCGAGGGATTGGGGTACAATATTTCAAACGCCATTGACGGCCAGAAGGCGCTCGATGTCTGCAGAGGAATGGATAAACCCATTGACCTGCTGATTACCGATGTTGTAATGCCCAATTTGAACGGTGTGGAACTGGCGAAACATGTACGGCAGATGTGGCCGGATGTGAAGGTTCTGTTCATGTCGGCATATACGGAAAACGATATTGCCCACCGTGGTGTGACCGATCCAAAAACAAGCTACCTGCAGAAACCACTTCACCTGAACGCTTTCGCGAGTAAAGTACGCGATATGCTCGATTCAGAATAAAATCCTTCGTAGTTCTGAAAAAATCTCAGGTAAGATAAAAACGCAGAGTTGTGTTCGAGAATTGAACACAGGCTAGGTGGTCAACCACTTATATGCTTCATCATAGTCACGGAACGCGCGATGGTCACCCAGGTTTTTATCTTCGGCAACGAAGTCGTACATTCTGGTAAAACCGAATACAAGGTCTGAGCTTGACAACTGTGCAGATTTTATCCCCTTACCCAGCAGGTCGGCTGACTGGATCATTAATTCTCTTAGCCGATAAACATCATTCTTATCCGCTTTTACCGTAGTGACACCCCTGAAATCCCAGAGAATGTTAAACCCGGGTTTGTAATCGGAATTGGACTGAAGACCATTCTGTAATGTGTTTATTACCACCTCTACGGTCAACTCACCATCCACTTCAAAAATCACCAATCGCTTTTCAGGAATGATCGTTGTAGTGCCCATATTCCCCTCCTGCCCCAACTATAATGGAGCAACTATCTTCAGAAAACAGACGGGTTAAAGTTAGCATTTAAATATTACTGATTAAGTGTCCTGGTTCGCATCAAAGTGTCCAGAGAGATACTTGAAGGATTGGGGAAGTTGATACTGCATGATTAAAAAAAGCCAATGGCATTAGCGCCATTAGCTTTTGATTCCATTTGTACCCGCGTCGGGATTCGAACCCAAGGCCTTCTGCTCCGGAGGCAGACGCTCTATCCAACTGAGCTACGCGGGCAAATTACAATATTCCAAAACGTAACCGAGAAGCTTCCTTTGGTTCCCGGGATACACTGATCACGCCTAAGGCGGATAAATCCCGGTTACCTGGGCTACGCGGGCATCTTCATATCGTGCATGGCGAATATAGCCGTGCACTCTACGTTCAGTCAATCTGGAGAAAAAGAATCGGCTCACTATTAAAATCCAGTATCATTAATTGATTGCTGTAATGGTATCATCGCAATCTCCTAGAAATACTGTTTTCAACTTGGTACGAGAAACCCGGGTTGCGAGTCAACCCGGGCCACAATAATCGTGCTACATTAAATGTGATGCTATATATGAAAGTTTACTTTCCAGTAATACCCTAATCTATTTCCCCCCGTAAAAATTGACTGATCCATCTGATACTGATGCCCTGATAGAAGCTTTACCTCCCGGTAATCTCCAGTGTCTGTATCCTTCATGCTCATCAATTATTTCGAATTTTTTTGAAGCGCGGGCTCTCCCATCCTCGTAACGGGCAAAAAAATCACCCCCACCATCAAGCACATGGAACCTGATTGAACCGTCCTCAACGTCGAGACTGTATGATCCATCCTGTGAAAGCAGCGTATAAATTTCCAGGTCACCATCTTCACAAGCAGCATCGATTGAGCTGAAATTACCACGGTCGAACTTCATATCCCCGTCACAGACAAATGCTTCCAGCTGTCCTGAACCGCCGATCATCTCCAGGTCGCCGTCATCAACATCGAGGTTAAAATTATCTCCATCGCAATCACGAATCTTAGCTGATCCGTCATCGAGACGCATAGAAATTGAACCGTCTACGTTATTAACAGTGTAGTTATCATCACTTCCACGCAGTCTAAGGCTGATTCCGCTTGGCGCATCTATGGTAATTGTGTAATCCTCCCGCATGCTGATACTTCCTGATATTGATATTCCCCCACTATTCTCTCGAATAAACAGGTTCCCGTCAGTTTCCTCAACTTCGATAGCGAAAGATTCCATCTGCAAAATCTCGAAAGTGCCAGATATAGAAAGCCTTTTCCAAACAACCAGGTGGACATCTTTACGATCGCTGCCCGTAATCACAACTTCAGCATCATCGCTTTTAAGAGATAATAATCCATCCTGTTTGATGGAATAGGTCTCGTCAAGGTCATAGTCGAAATTCTTTGTTTCAGCGATTGAAATCCCTGAACAACAGATCAACAGAAATGCTGAAACAGCGATCAAGGTAAGATGATTATTATGCTTCATGGCTCCCCCGATAGATTAAATTCACTATTCCCTGGCTAAAGGTTCTAATAGATTAGACACATAAAACCTGTTATTGTTTCAACGAACTCTCGATTTAACAAAATAATTGTAAATCCCGTCTATAGTGCTGACGGGGTAATCCACAGTACGATACAGGGTTACCCTGGGAAATTTGTGTCTGTTTGAAAATAATTACTCTCTGCCTGATTAATAGAATTAATCACCTTCGCTTAGACGAACGACACCATCCTCGATCCTGATCCTGACCTTCGAACTACCGCCGGGGAGGCTATAGTAACGGTAATTTTCATCATCTTCTTCCAGTTCAAAAGCTTTTGATGTCCTTACATGTCCGTCATCAAAATCAATTCGAAACTCGCCACCACCTTTAATAACATGAAAGTATATATGTCCGTCATCCGTGCTGAACCTGTAGGAACCGTTGTCGGAGAGGGTTGTTGCCACCTCAATACTGCCATCTTCGCTTGAAGCTTCAACCTCATCGAAGCTACCCTCTTCAACTGTTACCCGACCGTCTTCCGTGTATGCTTCAAGCATACCTTTTCCGCCCTTTAAGTCTATATATCCATCCTCGGTTTCCAGGTCAAAATTGTCTCCATTGCAGTTTTTCAGACGTGCCCTACCATCCTCCATTCGCAGCGATATTTTACCGTCAATGTTTTCGATATCGTAATTGTCGTCGTCCCCTCGCAGTTTCAAGCTGACACCACGTGGTATTTCAATGTCGATTGTGTAATCCTCTGACGACATAATAAACACTCCCGACATAGAGTGGAAACCATCAACTTCTCTTAGCACAAGGTTTTCGCCGTCAGTATCTATTTCCATTTCAAAAGGATCGCTCTTGTGAGATACAAGGAAACCTGAAACTTTGCGGAAATAGTTGATCTTAACGTGAGCGTCTTTTCTGTCCGAACCGGTGATCGTAACCTCGGCGTCATTACTAACCAGGGTAAGCATCCCGGTTGGTGATATTGGATATGTCTCATCGAGCTTATAGGAACTGTCTTTTTCGTCAGCAGATGATGTTGTGGTTATCCCAAAGGGCACAATAGCTATTAAAACAAACATAAACAATTGGTTAAGTTTAATCCTGGTAATCATAAATTCCTCCCGGAAGGTGTGTTTAATCATAAGACATAATATTGATCGAATAAGTTTCAGTAACAATCTCTCATCTAAGTTTGTCATAATAATATCTGTTAAAAGGGAAATATTAAGCCTGGAGCCTTTTTCCAGGCTTAATTGAAGCTCCCGGAACCAGTTCGCTTGGCAATCATATATCTAATAGGTATTTTTAGTGCAATGAAGGAGCCATATGTTATCAGCAACGAACTTCGGAGAACAGACAAATGAGACTACCTGTGATAAAGATTTTTTCCGTAATTATTGTGGCTCTTATGCTGAGCGCGTTTTCTCCAGCATCCGCTCAGTATCTCTGGCAACTTCCCAGGGAGGAATCCTTCTGGGCAATTGAACTTTCCGGATTGTACAATATCCAAAACATGGATATGGACGCGGTTATAAATGACCAGGATAAATATGCTGACACTTCTGTAGAGGAATTGAGAATATTCCTGCCTCCTGAAATGATCAGTGGTCCCAGTACCAATGATAAGTTTTCTAGTTCACCCATGTATGATATCAAATTTGGCATGAGGGCCTGGAGAATTCATTTTGGTATGGATTTCGTTATTGATCGTGAAGCTATAAGGAAAGTTTCATTAGGTTTTGATAGCGAATTATTTTACGGCAGTGCTGATTACTCAATGAGTGTGACAGCAAAGGAGTATCTTTTTTATATCGGATATATCCACCCGTTTACCAGTTGGTTTGAAGCCGGAATTATTGGTGCCATAGGTCCGGCTGTTGCAGAAGCGCACCAGGAAATTAATGAAATCACTAACTTCTACGATTTTGGAATTGAAGATTTCGTTACCTTCACAAATAAATATGATCACACAGTGGAATCTGAATATATCGCCAGGAGAATTGAGGGACGTGTAAGGTTCAATGTGACCAGGAATGTTTGCCTGGATCTTGGGATTTGCCAGCGTATTGCCGAACCGGACGACATGCGTGGGGAAAGAAAAATTAACGGTGATCCCGAGAATGACCAATTGGCAAGAGAGTATATGAGTGTCGGCCAGGGACGTGAACTTGTTTTCGATTATTCCAGCACCATCTACAGTTTTGGTATCACCCTGAAAAATCCTATCGAAAGTTGGGGTAATCCTTTTGAGAAGTGGTTTAAATAAACTATTCAATTCATTTCTGATTGTGACCCGGGTTGACATCTAACCTCCAAAGCTTTAGCGAAGGAGGTCACGACCCGGATTTTTCTAACCCATAAATTCAAACACTGTCAGATTAACAGCATCCTTCAAAGATCAATTACAATGAGTACATCCTAAGTTGTTCGAAGCTTGAATCACCATTTTATACCAAACCATCCACTTAATTGAAAATCCTGCAAATATAGAGCCCACCTGTTTGGCGAAAGATCATTTAAACAGTCTGCTCCAGTTGCTCGCAAGCCAATCATACACTACATTTGCTGCATTCTACGGGTGTTTAGCACTGCTTGTCTCCCGTATCGATCGATACTTTCTTCTCGACAATCCTTACCGGAACGGGGACAAAAATCAATATCAAGTTTTCACTCCCTGACCTACCATGGAGGGTGCATGCATTACCGCTGGCAAACCGGGATGACAGCCTGGGTGTTGCATCGTATCACGGGACTGGCTCTAGTCTTCTATGTAACACTGCACATCTGGGTCGTATCCACTCTTCAGCTCGGTCCAAGAACCTTTGAAGAGACAATGGCATTCGTTTCAGCACCGGTATTTCGATTCCTTGAGGTGGGACTGCTGTTCTGCGTGATATACCATTCTTTGAACGGCATCCGGCTGATAGCCATCGACTTTTTCGGCGCGACTGAAAAACATGTCCCCCTGTTTTATATACTGATGGCTATCGGTGTGATATTCTGGGTCTGGGGTGGATCAACAATGATCGGACATGCCCTTCACGACCTGGGTAATGGCGCATCGTTCTTTCCCTTTTAACCGGAGGATGAGATGGGTTTAAAACAGTTCGGAACCGGTTCGGGAGGATCGACAGCCTGGATTTTCCAGAGGATCACCGGTATAGTAATCCTGGTGACCATATTTCTCCATTACCTTTTCCTTCATTTTTTAAATCACGGCAATGTCACATTTAATGAAGTCGCGGATCGTTTATCGACACCGTTATGGAAGACGATTGATATAACATTCCTCAGCGCGGTCATGTACCACGCAATCCAGGGTGTGATCATGAACATCCACGACTACATCCACCGTCCCGGATTCAGGATGACGTTGGTCGGCCTGACCTGGTTCATCGGCCTGGTACTCTGGCTGACCGGGATGGCAACGGTTATCAACTTTCAACCCTATTAAGGAGGTCCAGGATGATACACAGGCATGATGTAATCATCATCGGAGCTGGCCTCGCAGGGTCGAGGGCAGCCGTGGAAATCGGACAGATCGCCGATGTGGCAGTTTTATCAAAAGTATATCCCAGCCGTTCCCATTCAGGTGCCGCCCAGGGCGGTGTTGCGGCATCACTGGCGAACGTTTCGAAAACAGACCGCTGGGAATACCACATGTTCGATACCGTCAAGGGTTCGGACTACCTGGGTGACCAGGATGCCATCGAGATGATGGTACGTGAAGCCCCTGAAACGGTAATCGAAATGGAACACTGGGGATGCCCCTTCAGCCGTACAGAAGAGGGACTGATTCACCAGCGTAAATTTGGTGGGCATACCCTGGAATTCGGCAAGGAAGCGGCTTTACGCGCCTGCTTCAGCGCTGATTATACAGGGCATGTTCTGCTGCATACTCTCCATGAACAATGCCTCAAGCACGGTGTCCATTTTTACAGCGAATTCCAGGTTCTCAGCATGATCATCAGGGATAACCGCGCGATAGGTGTTGTTGCCTGGGATATGGTCAATGGTGGGTTGCACACTTTTTATGGTCGTGCTGTGATGTTCGGAACGGGTGGCTATGGACGAGCGTTCAAGATCACCTCGAACGCCCACGCAAATACCGGTGACGGACTGGCGTTGGTACTTCGTGCAGGGCTGCCGGTACAGGACATGGAGTTTGTCCAGTTCCATCCAACGGGACTTTGGAAAAGCGGAATCCTGGTTACTGAAGGCGCGAGGGGTGAAGGCGGACATCTGAAAAACAATGAAGGCCGTCGATTTATGGAGGATTACGCTCCAACCCTGATGGAGCTCGCCCCCCGTGACGTTGTCGCACGGTCAATGCAGACTGAGATAGACGAGGGACGTGGGATTAACAGCGAGGATTGTATTCACCTGGATGTTTCCCATCTTGGTGAAGAACGGCTGCGGGAAAGATTACCGCAAATCTCTGAACTGGCGATGAATTTCGCGGGTGTAAATCCGTTTAAGGAACCTATCCCGATTCAACCAACGGCTCATTATTCAATGGGTGGAATACCAGCCAATCCGAATTGCCGTGTCACCTATGACGAGAGCCGATCGGAAACTATCGGATTTTATGCTGCCGGTGAATGTTCCTGTATCAGTGTTCATGGCGCTAACAGGCTGGGAACAAATTCACTGCTTGAAGCTCTCCTGTTCGGACGCAGGGCGGGGAAGTCGATTGTAGATGACCTGCCGCAGCTCGACTTCCCCAATATGCCCGAGGATTACGAGGAAGAGGCAAAGGAGGAAGTTGATTTTGTCCTTAATGCCAGGGGCGAAGAAAAGGTTGGAACTATCCGCGATGAGCTGCAGGAAACGATGATGAATGACTGCGGCGTTTTCCGGACAAAGGAACAGCTTGAAAAGCAGGCTGATAAAATCAGGGAACTGGAAGAACGGTTTAAAAAGATTTCCATTGACGATACCGGAGTACGATTCAACACTGAGATGTTGGAAGCAATCGAGATGGGTCACATGCTCGAATTTTCCGGTGCCATCGTGGAAGGTGCGTTATTGCGTGAAGAGAGCCGTGGTGGCCACGCCCGCAAAGATTTCCCGAAACGTGACGATAAAAAATTCCTTAAACATACACTTGCCTGGAAACAGGACGGTAAGTGGAATTTGACGTTCAAGAAGGATGTCGTTTTGAAAGGTATTTCGCATCCCGGTTTTGAGCCAATGGAGCGCAAATATTAACCAGGCCGGTTTATTACCCGGTCGCGTTTTAAACGCGGAGGTATAATGCCCAGGCGAAAGTTTAAGATCTTCCGCTTCAACCCGGAAACGGACAAGAAACCTTATTATAAAGAATACGATGCTGAGTGTGATTCCGGCTGGACAATTCTCGATGCACTAAACGAGATAAAATGGTTCCAGGATGGGACATTGTCTTACCGGAGAAGCTGCCGTCATGGTATCTGCGGATCATGCGCGATGCAGATAAACGGACTCAACGACCTGGCCTGTGAACTGCAGATTTCGACTCTACCGAAGGATCCGATAGTCATCGATCCACTGCCCGGATTCGAAATATACAAGGATCTTTCCGTGAACATGGATCCATTCTACGAATCCCTGAAACGGATTAAGCCATGGCTTATTAATGACGATCCCCCTCCAGCCATTGAACGGAAGCAGATGCCGGAGGAATTTAACCTGATGGGTACTTCCATCGCCTGTATTCTCTGCGCGGCGTGTACAAGTTCATGCCCGAGCTTCTGGGTCGATGGAGAATATCTTGGCCCTTCGTCATTGTTAAAAGCATTCAGGTACACTTTTGATACGCGGGATAAAGGTTTTGCGCAACGACTCGAAGCACTTGATAATAAGCATGGTCTCTGGCGATGCCACAAGATCACCAACTGCTTCACCGCCTGTCCCAAGGACCTCAATCCTACAGAAGCTATCAGTAAGCTGCAACGGAAAGTTGTCGCTGAAAAATGGTAGGATTTTAAAGTCCATCAGTTTTGTATTCAGCCGGCGAGAGTATTCGCCGGCTTATTCTTTAACCAAAATTTGAAACACAAAATTTTTGCGAAATAGAAAAGTACTCCCGCCTGCGTTTGTGTCAGAGCTCGGATGTTTGTACTTTTTGCAGGACTGAATCTTTGAAATTACTCACAAATTATGACAACATATCCGCCAGGTACAAAATGAACGAAATACTCGAACTCGTAAAGCAGAAAGACGACCTCCCGGCATTACCGGATATTATTGCCCATATCGATAGAAAACTGAACGATCCGGACAGCAGTCTCCAGGAAATATCCCGCCTGATCGAAACTGATCCCGTTATGGCAGGGAAAATAATCAAACTTTCCAACAGTGCGTTTTATTCCGCGGGAAGGCTTGCTGTAACCAATCTCCCAATGGCAATCGGTCGTCTTGGCCTTAATGAAATCAGGAATGTTGTTTATTCATTTTCACTGCTCCAGTTGTTCGATAGATCCGACCAATTCGATCAGAGAAAATTCTGGAATCATTGCCTCGCGGTTGCCTTTACCTCTCAATCACTCAGCCGGATTCTTGGTGGTGACGAACTCGAAAGAGACCTCGCCTATACCGCCGGCCTGATGCACGATGTTGGGATTCTCGTATTCGCTCATCTCATGCCTGATGCCTATGGTGAATTCCTCGGCAGTCTGCCCGCCGGTGAAGATGCCAAACCTCTTTACCAGATGGAAAACGAAAAATTCTTCATCAACCACGCTCTTCTTGGCGCCGCATATATCAAGGAGTGGTGGCCCGTTGACCAGATAGTCATCCTCGCTGTCCAGGAACATCATAACTCTTCTGAGGATGATAAATTTGTTCCGTTAACCAGTAAAATTGTCCAGGTGGCCAACGAGTACTGCAACGCCAAGGGTGCCGGGAACGGGATAAACCCGCATAAGAAAGAACTGGACTTGAGCTGTTTTGCTAAGATCGGAATGAACGAGGAACAGGTTAACAAGTTCCTTGAAGAAGGTGAAGAGATTATAGAACTTTCCGAAGCGATTATCAGTTTTTAATAGAAATCGGGTTATTTATATAACTCAGTTGGTTATAGGTGTCGTTGCGAGGAGCGCAGCGACGAAGCAATCTCTTTTTCAGCTTTGACCAGATGATCATCCTCCTTTTTGGCTTTTATATGCTGGTTCTCTCCGGTTTCCCGGGTGGTAGATGGATGCCGCTAAGGGGTGCGATGCCGGGCACCGGATCATGGATCAGCGCTCACCCCATTATTGGACGAATTGCCGGCATTTGTTTTATCGCTGCTGCCCTATCTCGATATTCCGACACCTTCGAAAAATTCTTTATCGTTCTTCTTATACTTGGCCTGATCCTTATGGTAACAGGTATGATCGTTGCTGCCGGATCCAGAAGATGAAAAATATTTGTCTCGCTTGTATTATCCCACCAGGAAGCAAGAGTTAACCAATAGTGATGTTGCGCAACGTTTTGTCAGCTACTATTTCGTACTCTTACTAGTGATACTTCAATTTATCAAACAGTTGCCAGCAGGGACATTAATAATGGTGGTGAAGAGCACACTTGAAAACGGTGAACAGGTTCACGAGTTACTGATAAAAAGTGGCTTATATTCATCAATAGAATCGATAAAAGTTTTCGACAAAACACGATTCTTTTATCCTTCTTTATGGCCTTC
Organism: bacterium; assembly: GCA_028278125.1. The sequence goes on from JANQEY010000077.1 coordinate 25,470, forward strand.
CATTGATTTATACTGCCCATACTGCGGTAAAATTAGCACATTCAAGGTAAATGACGAGGAACTTTCTTTAAGAGACCAGGAAAGAATTGAAACAAGAGCCCGATTTGGTGAATTACAGGAAGACAGATTTTTATCTGAAGATATTGAAAATTTTAAGCCTTATTTCAAGGTTATATTCCAATGCGCACGCGAAGAAGATCATCTAATCTATTACTACTTTATGGTAACCGATGATGTAGTAATCAAGGTAGGGCAGTATCCATCGATTGAAGATATCCAGGAACCGGTTTTACCCGCAGCAACAAAAATATTATCAAATGAAAAACTGAAAGAACTAAAACGTGCCCAGAGTTTGTTCGCGCGTGGGATTGGGGTAGGCTCATTCGTTTACCTGAGAAGAATTGTAGAGTACCTTGTTAACAAGGCTGCCAAAGAAGCAATAAAAAGAGGAAACTATACAGCTGAAGATATTCAGAATATCCATTGGCAGGATAAGATTTTGAAACTAAACGGATATCTACCCGATTACCTGGTAAACGAAAAAATAATTTACTCCATACTCAGCATAGGGATTCATCATTTATCAGAGAAAGAATGCCGGGAATATTACCCGATAATTCTATCAGCGATAAACCTGATAATAAGAGAAGAAGCGGAACGACAGGAAACAAATAAAGAAGTCAAACAAATAGAGAATAGAATCGCCCGGATAAAAAAAGCCGGTAGTTCGAAAGGAAAGAAGGGTTAAATTCACCCCAAAATTTGATCTACTTACAACACACGTTTTATAGCCGTCGCCTTAACTCCAATTCTGAAGTTTTCAAAGAATTCTTTTTAGTGCTTCTAATACTTAGCCTGATCCTGAAGGTAAAATGTATGATCGTGGCTGCCGGCTCTAGAAGATAGGTTTATTGAATTGTTCTACAAAGCGCACATATGTTTTGTTATGGTTTAAATGGATTTGAATGATGTCCGCATATAGGGCAGTAGCCAGAAAATAAAAGTTTATGGTAAAAAGGACACCTTGTTAAATACTCATCCTCGTATTCAATCGGATCATCATAAGCGTCATTCGCAAAAGTTTGCATTTTATGATCAGATTCGTTCTCTTCAGAGTTATATGGATATAATTCCCACGCCCAGGGGAATTTTGTGTAATCCAAAACACCTTTATCTTTGAAAATATATTCCATAAAAGATTTGAACTCGTTTTGTCGTTCAACCAATATTTCATCGTAATAAGCATTGAATTCAACATCTTCATTCTTAGTAATGTGTACATGATCCCGGCAATTTTTAAGTAGATCAATTTCATTACATATTTTATCGCTAACTAGACTATGTTCTTTGGTTTTAACTAACAAAGCTGATGCAGGGATTTTTTCAGGAATTTTTTCTATTCTTGACACAAAGTGAAATAGAATTGCTTCGATTATACTCCAGAATTCCAAAATGATCGTTTTATTTGAGAGTGAGAGGGTAGTAAACTCTAACTCATGTCTTCTTCTGATTTGGTACAGAAATTCAATATATTGAAAATGATAGCTAATATTTTTTCTGAGATTGTCATCATCTATAAATCTCAAATAGTCCTTAAATTCGTTGGCAACAGTCACATATATTTTTTCTGGATCAAACATTAATTAACGAATTCCATAAAAGATGAGATTGTTAATCTAACAGATAGACTGGAACTCTAATCCTGTTAAATTTTTACTTTTCGACATTGGTTTTCTTTTCAATATCCTATCATTGTTTGATCTTATCTCCGGAGTTGGTCAACCAGTTTGTTTAGTTCATTGGTGTAAATATCGTGATGTTTCCAATTCCTGAAGTCGCCGAAATGTTTTGTTTCCTTTAGATCCAATAACCACGGTTTCCTGCATCTCATTACATACTCATCAATTCTGAAAGGAAGTAGAACATTTTTCTTCCTTTGTGATTTTTCCTTTCTTAATGCAGAATACACTTCTTTTTCAACCCAATCGCTATTAATAGATTCTCTCGAAAGAATTAATAATATCTTATCTTTGCGCCTGATTGCCTCTTCAATCTTTTCTCGCGGGTGATCACCCACTTTTAAGTCGTGTGTATCCAACCAAGTGATAATGCCTCTACCCATTAAATCGTTATGGAGTTTTTCAGAAAACTCGCTATTGTTATGTGAATAACTTATGAAACAATCATAAAACTGGATTGGTCGACCTACTATCGATGGAATATTGTCAATCCAAGATCCTTTAACACCAGCTTTACGAAGGAATAGCTCTGAGATGCGACCAGATCTTTCGAATGTCCCAAGGCTGATATAGCTTGGACCATGGTGAACGCAACTTTGAAGATTCTGTGCACCAGAAAGATTCACGTCTGAAAATGTTGTCCAACCAAGTTTAGCTTTTTCAAAATCTGTTTTCGAAAAAAATGTGTTTATGAGAATTGCTCCTCTCAGGTCTGCGCCAGAGAGACAAGCACCTCTAATGTTCGCTCCTCTGAGTAAAGTACCCCTGAGATGCGCAACAGTGAGACACGCACGGAAGAGATTTGCACGAGTAAGATTCGCTTGTGTGAAGTTCGTTTGTGTTAGGTTTGCATGGGTTAGGTTAGCACCTCGGAGATTCACGTTTGAAAGGTTCGCTTGAGCTAGGTTTGCACCTCTAAGGTTTGCTTTCCTTAAGTCTATTTCAATGACTTGCTGATCCTTGCGCCATCTATTCCACATTTCGATGCTTTTTAATAACCGGTCTAATTGTTCCTGATTAGCCATATTGTTCTCTATAGTACTATTTGATATGAGATTAGTTCGCGGGTGTAGAATATGCCGGAACTAATCATGCTTTTGAGGCTCCTATTTTAAACAATGATCTATGAATAAACAGGGTCAAGAGTAACAGGATAAATATCGCTATATCGCCCCAGATATGGCCCCAGAATAGAAGTATAATTCCAGTGCTCAGTTCGAAAATGAAGAGGTAAACGAAACATCCGAAGATTGCGTAAAATGCCCATTTCTGCTTCATCCATAATCCTATTACAACTACAAAATTAACTATTGCAAATAAAGCATATAGCATTCCGTTGGATGTACCGATTTCAGAAAGGTTCAGGAAGAGTTGGACTAAAGTTCTGAGTGACTGCAATGTATAAAGTCCTAAAACAATCGAAAGCACAAGCGGTCTGGATTGCATCACAACCTCCCTTTGTCAATACCTAATGGATGTCGTATGAGATGAATTCGTGGATGTAGATGGGATAGTAAAAGCCTGTCGATACTGCGGGAAGCATTGGCGTATTTGGCGACAAAAGTGATGCTGTGCATGACTAGCATAATTCCCCCCGGAATAGTTGTGAAGAATATAGTTAAATATATAAATACTTACAAGATTGAGGGGATTATTAATATTATTTATTCGGTTATCAATTTAACGAAGACGTTCCTTGATGTCGTTGCGAGAAGCGAAGCGACGAGGCAATCTATCTTTTTCTTCTGTATTTCACTTCTAATCAAGTGAAATATACCATGCGATCTCAGTATTATTCCTCCATGACAGGATTCTCTCTAAGGTTAATCGTCAGCCAGATTTTTGATCCATCCAGCTCAACCATCCCGAACCGGTCTTTATAATCTTTAAAGGAGAACTTGTGGTCGCTGTGACCAAGGCGTTGAAGGTATTTGTCGAGGTTATCATATAGATAGACAAATGTTTCGGCTGCCATTGCTTCATTGGGATAGGGTACAACCAGGACAGTAACCGGTTCAGAATCTTCACCGGTTTTATAGTCGCCCATAACGCCAAATATTTTTCCACCCAGGCGGAGAATATCACCATCGCCAAATGTATAAACAGGCTGAAGCGCAAATGGACCACGGAAGATTTTTTCTGATCCTGGCACAAGGTTTTTGGACGGAAGGTTTTTGAAGAGTTTTATCTTTTTGCCTTTTTTAATACGGGCATAGGTTGATTCTGCCAGTTTCAGCATTGTTTCGCGGGGATATCCAGACCTGTCAAAGTTATTGATCTTTACAAAGACGTTTCCCTTAACTGTAATCAACTGGTACTGGTTCAGGGTATAACGTTCGTTCAGCTCGTTTTCGCTTGATTCCTTGCGGATAGTCATCAAGAAGATACCAAGCGCCGCTTCCGGGGTGTCCATTTTATAGAGTTCGAGGTCGAGCTCGGACTGGTCGTTGGTGTATTTCTGCACCGTCAGCTGTTCGAATCCAAATTCGAGGTATAATTCCGCGCCACCATTGATGTGACCGTAAAGATCGTTGCGGTTGAATATTTTTGGATCACCCGATTTTACCCAGCCATCGTCAAAACCGTTTTCCGGGAGAAACACCTCAGCGAAGCAGATGACTGGTGCCAGAAAAAGTAAAACAGAAGTAGTAATTGCCAGCTGTGCAAACAGATTTTTTTTCATTTTTTAATCATGCGTATATATGTTCAATTTTATCCAGGTGCCCTATTCCAAGTCCAAGCTCTTCGGCATAACGGAGGTAATCCGTATAGCGTGGATGTTCGTTAACACTGACACCCATCTCCTTACGTTTCGCTACTATCAATTCATGACACACCCTGTCGATGGCAAACGGATCGGTCGCGAAAAACATGTTATTATAGTTATATATAAACTCGGCGTTCGGTCCCGGACCACCATCATATTGAGCGTGGATACCGTCGGTAATGTTAAGTACCATTTTATCCCTGACAGCCGGGAACGCCAGCACTTCTGTGCAGACATCGAAGAACAGTGGTTTATGCAACCGTCCCGTATTACAGACAACACCATACCCGACATTCTTGGTCGCCATGGATATCCCGTTCCCGGTATTTTTGAATACAGGAACATTGATAAACTTGGTCAGTTTTTTCGTCAGCAGCTTCCCGAAATATGAGTACTTGTTATTGAACACATGCTGGTTGAGGTACATCTCGTCCTGCGGCGCTTCCACGTCCGCCCAGTAGTAAACATCCATGTCGAAGTCTGTTTCGCTGACATGATGACCATTGGCTAACCACTTACTGTTATCACCGGCATAGTCCTCGCTCCACATGCTCTCGTCCATCGTCTGCATGCCTTCAATGCCGATCCCGGGATAACGTTCAGCTGTAAACCCGGCCTGTTCGAGCATATAACCGAACCGGTCCCAGATGATAATATTTTCTCTTGACAGTCCTCCCTTTTCCAACCAAGCGACTATGGCATCAACAACCTCAAGGTTTGTGCTGATTAACCCGGCGCCAACAGGATTAACCTTTATCCCGACAATATCATCGGTATTAAAGAACATTCCGAAACTTTCATCCAGGGGTTTGCCGGTGAGACCTGTGATTCCCTTTTCGAACATAGTGGAAACGGTTGGAGCATTTGGAATTCCATCAGTTGAAGCATTTTGATCTTCAACCTGGACAACCTTGCCCGGAAATACTCCAGGCAGGGAATTCTCTGTACGAGGAATCGCTAATGCTTCTTCAATGTTCGTTTTTGGTTTTTCCGGTGGAGTTTTCTTCTCTTTTTCCTGTGACCAGGCAGCGGGTGTTCCCAGCATCAGTCCCAGGCCTGTTCCGCCGCTGATTTTCAAAAAATCCCTGCGATTCACATTAAACCGTGAATCCATCGATTTATACGCCTTGACTGCCATTTTTGCCTCCACCTTTTCTGTTGTAATCAGTTGAATGAATATACATTTTTTCGTGAACTGATGCATATAATTAACAAACTCAACGTCAATTTGATTTAATTATTATTCCCGGTTGTGTTTTTATCAATAAGATTCAGTCTTGGATTAAAAATGATAGAGAGTTACATTTGCAATTCCTTTGCTGATAAATTAAGTGTTGATGACTCAGCGAGGTTGAAAGAAGAATATTTATAATCGAATCAACTGATTTCGATTATTTCAGCTAATACCAGGTAAGAATACAATGGAAAATAATACAGATAATTCAAACAAAACGGCCTCAGTAGATTTTATCCGGGCGATTGTCGCAGATGATTTTCGTACCAACAAATACGACAGCCGGGTGGTAACCCGTTTTCCGCCGGAACCAAACGGATACCTGCATATCGGTCATGCTAAAGCGATTGTTGTTTCCTTCGGTATCGCCGCTGAAAATAACGGTGTAACTCATCTCCGTTTTGACGACACAAATCCAGTAAAGGAAGACGTCGAGTACACGGATTCGATCAAGGAAGATGTCCGCTGGCTTGGTTATGACTGGGGCGATCGTCTCCATCATGCCTCGGATTATTTTGAACAGCTGTATGATTATGCCGTCCAGCTGATAGAGATGGGTAAGGCATATGTTGATGATTTGAGTCCCGATGAGATTCGTGAATACAGGGGCACGTTAACTGAGCCTGGCAAAAACAGCCCTTACCGGGATCGTGAAGTTAAGGAAAATCTTGACCTGTTCCAGGGAATGCGTGACGGTGAATTCAAGGACGGTTCACGGACGCTACGCGCGAAGATTGACATGTCCTCGAGCAACTTGAACATGCGCGATCCGGTAATCTACAGGATACTTCATGCCTCGCATCACCAGACCGGCGATAAATGGTGTATCTACCCGATGTATGATTTTACACATTGCTTGTCTGATTCCATCGAACGGATTACACACTCGATATGCACCCTGGAGTTTGAGGATCATCGTCCATTGTATGACTGGTTCCTCGATGAACTTGAGGTTTACCATCCGCAGCAGATCGAGTTCGCCCGTTTGAATGTCAGCCATACAGTTACCAGCAAACGTAAACTGATGCAGTTGGTTAAAGAGAGAATCGTTGATGGCTGGGATGATCCAAGGATGCCGACGCTTTCAGCTTTACGCAGGCGTGGATATACTCCAAAATCAATCAGGACCTTCTGCGAACGTACAGGGCTGGCGAAACGTCCGGGAGTTGCCGAAATCGCCATGCTCGAGCACGCTATCAGGGAAGATCTGAATAAAACCGCCCCCCGTGTAATGGCTGTAATACGTCCACTCCGTGTAGTCATTGACAATTACCCGGAAGACCAGGTTGAAGAGTTGGAATGTGTAAATAATCCTGAAGATCCGACAGCAGGTACAAGGAAAGTACCATTCTCCCGTGTGCTTTACATTGAGCAGGATGATTTCCGTGAGGATCCACCGAAAAAATTCTTCAGGCTGGCTCCCGGCAGGGAGGTTAGACTTAGGTACGCGTACTTTATCACCTGTAACGAGGTCATTAAAGACGAAGAGACCGGGGAGATAGTAGAACTTCGCTGTACATATGATCCCGCGACACGTGGTGGAGATTCACCTGATGGAAGAAAAGTAAAAGCAACTCTTCACTGGGTCTCTGCTAAACATTCACTCGATTCTGAAGTTCGTTTGTACAGCCAGTTGTTTAACAAGCATAATCCACTGGATATTGAAGAGGGTGGTGATTTTAAGGACTCACTCAATCCTGATTCATTGGAGATACTGGAAAATTGTTACGTTGAGCCGAGCCTCAAAGGCGTGGCTCCTGGATACCGTTGCCAGTTTGAAAGGTTGGGATATTTTTGTCTTGATCCGGACACTACAAGCGAGAATCTGGTATTTAACAGGACAGTTACCCTCAGGGATACCTGGGCAAAGATACTGAATACAGGAAAAAAATGAGCCCAGGAAACAATGAATAAAAAATTCACCCTGATTCTCACAGTTTGAAATTATATAAAACGAAAACGCCCGACATCAGCCGGGCGTTTTCTGTGCCAAGTGTGGAGGTGGGTTTTAGCGATGGGCTTCTAACATTCCTCTGTTTCCAAGTAAAGTCGTTCTTGGGCCGGAATCAGAACTTCCTTCTTCCCTGTCTAGGGTCAGTATCAACCTTGAAGTAAAAAACTTGTGATTCAAATAGGTCTGTTTTTCACTTATATTGTCTTGGTATTGTGCATAAATCGAATACACACCCAACGGTACATTTTTATAAGTGAACATTCCAGTTTTATCGGTTACCGTATAGATTGGAGCATCGGCACCACGAATCTGGGCAGAAACAACTGCATTCGTTACAGGTTCACCTTTTCCATTAATAACTGTTCCCATGATGGTGTTACCGGCCATTGCACTCGCTGCCATCAGCAGCATAACTGTAATAACGATGATTGCTCTCATGATCTTCTCCTTCTTTTTGTTCTTTCTTCTTTCCCCGTAATCATTTTTTTGATCTTTATCACAATTCAGTTCCGGCGAGTAGTAGTACAAGGGGCGTGCCAGTTTGCAAATTACACACGAGAGCTCTTTTCATATAATTGTTAATAATGATATTATGCGTCGAGGTAATTCATAAAGAGGATACGTTCAGAATTGAACATGAGACGAGATCAAAGAGCGGAATTGCACAAAAGAGCGATTTCGCTCATGATATGTGTTAAAAAACTTTGAAAAATGTTTTGCAGAATGGATTTCCGGGCGAATTAATCTAATTTTGTCAGGCGTGATCTTAGAGCAGACCTGGTCAAACCCAGGTATTCCGCGGTTTTTGCCTTATGACCGTCAAATTTATCCAGTGCTTTACCTACAATTTCTCGGTTCAAATCATCCAGGTTCAGATTATCTTCCGGCAGGCGGAGTTTCCCGGGACGCAGGACATCCAGATCTTTTGATACACAGCTGTAAGCGGCTGCATGTACAGAACCCAGGTGTTCCGTTCGAAGTTCAACATCATCGTGGAGTAATACAGCATGCTCGATAGCGTTACGCAGTTCCCTGATATTCCCCGGCCATGGGTGTCCTTCGAGAACCTCAGCAGCATCGTTACCGATATACTCGAATCTCCTCTCCTTACCTGCCGCGAATTCTTTAAGGAATGTCTGTGCAAGGGGAGCAATGGCAGACGGTTGTTTTCGTAATGGCGGAATGTTTATCGACACCACGTTTAACCGATAGAAAAGGTCCCTGCGGAAAGTATTCTCTTCCACCATCTCCACGAGGTCACGGTTTGTAGCTGCTATTACCCTGACATCAAGTTCGACGGGATCGGTGCCTCCAACTCGGTATATTACCTTTTCCTGAAGTGCCCTAAGCAGCTTTGGCTGCATATTCATGGGAATTTCACCTACTTCATCGAGGAATATCGTCCCACCATTAGCAGCCTCAAGTTTCCCCTTCATTCCAGTTCTGAGTGCGCCGGTAAACGCACCCCCGACATAACCGAATAATTCACTCTCAAAGAGGCTTTCGCTTATGGCAGCACAATTCACGGATATAAATGGAAGAGAAGCATCGCCTTCTAAACCATAGTGAATAAGTTTTGCGATCTGTTCTTTTCCCGTTCCGGTCTCCCCTTCTACAAGGACAGGAACACTTCGATCTTTATGAAATCTTAAACTAGATTCCCTGATCGCTCGCATAGCCTTGGAAAACACCCCGATATTCGATCCATCGGGAAACTCGATACGGGCTTTCTGCAGTTCTTTGTCTTCAATTGGTTCACGGTTTTGCGGTATGCGTTTTGGAGAAGATTGTTTAACGTTATTCCCACCTGAAGCCAGGATAGTCTGCTGGTTAACAGCCCTGTTGATTACTTCGATAAGTCCTGCTGCTTTAATCGGTTTCTGAAGAAAATCAAATGCACCCTCTCTTAAAGCCCTAATTGCACTTTCAAGATCGGCGTAACCTGTTACCAGGATTACCTCAGTGTTTTCTCCGGATGGTAGAACTTTAATATCATTAAGCAGGTCGAATCCACTCCGACCGGGCATACATACATCGGTTATTACAATTGGAAATGGTTCTTCACGGTAGGTTTGTAATGCTTTTTCCGCGTTTTCGCAGGCGGTTACATCATGCCCAAGAATTTCAACCAGGATCTGTTTGGTAACGCTCAATACATCGTCGTCGTCATCAACCAGCATAATCCGCATGGCAAAGCTCCCGTCATGGCACAGTTTCACTTTGAGGAAGATTGCGTAATCTAACAGCTAACCCGGGAACCGTATCTTTAAATCATCGGCAATCGTTTAAAAGATAAACCAGCAAACCGTTCAACCCAAGTCTAACAGACACCATCGAGAGAAAATAACGGGATAACCGAATGTTTATTTATCGGCGATAAATCAGGCTTTTGAAATTTTTTCCACTACATCCTGGGGGCCTGTGACAAGGAGAATGTCTCCTGGCTTTAAAACCAGGTCAGGTGTGGGTATAATTTTTTCTTTTTCGCCTGATTTACCCCTGGTATGTCTGCGTACAAAAATAACTTCTATCCCGTGAACTCGTCGAAGATCAATCGTTTTAAGGTCCTTGTTGACAAATTCAAAGGGTACTTCAACCTCTGCCATAGAGTAGCCGGGAATGATGGAATCGCTCGTCATTCTCGTAGCAGCTTCAAAACTGGTTTTCATGCTACCCAGGAGATCCCGTTTCATAATTTCAGCATTGTAAGCTTCTACAACGTCCGAACGCTGCACTGTTCCGATCAGTTTTTGATGATCATTCTCATCAACCACCGGTAATTCGTCAAGATTTTTCCTGGCAAACAACCGCATCACGATATCAAGGTTATCGCCGGGTGTAACAACAGGCATCTCGTAATTAGTTATATCATCTGCGACAAGTATCGGCTCGAGAACCTCAATATCGAACAGGACAGAGCGGATTTCGTTAAACGAGATATATCCTTTCAAACGGTCTTCCGAATCCAGCACAAAGAGAGTTGTATGAAGATTTGAATCTGACACTGTATCCAGGAGTGGTTTTAGTCTCATGTTGAATGGTACAGTTGAAACCTCACTCCTCATCACATCTTTTACATTAATTCCCCTGAATACATTTACCTCAGCTCCCCTTCCGAGAAGTATTCCCCGTGAACGAAGCCTGATAGTATAAATATTATCGCTTAGCAATTTACTGCTGACAGCTACAGCGAGAATGGAAGAGAGCATTAATGGCAATATGATCACATACCCGTTTGTCAGTTCGAGCAGGATCAAAATTGCCTGGAGAGGTGCATGGGTACTTGCCGCGACAAAAGCCGCCATTCCCACCAGTGAATAAGCTCCATGATGAACGGTCACCAGGTCGGGAGATATTATCCGGGCTGCATACCAGATAATCCCGCCAAGCATTGCACCGAGGAATAATGACGGGGCAAAAATACCACCGGAGCCACCAGTTCCAAGTGTTGCGGATGTTGCGAATATTTTCATCAGGATTAACAGCGCCATCATTCCCAATGGGAGGTATCCGGATAGTGATGTTTCGATAACATCATATCCCACCCCGTATACGTGAGGTAATCCCATTGCGCCGATTATACCGATTATCAGTCCACCAATCGCGGGTTTTAGTGAATCCGGGAATTTCAGGTTATTGAAGAAGTTTTCGGTTGTGTTCAGTACCCTGATGAATATTACTGCAACAACTCCCGCCGCCAGTCCAAGAACCGCGTAATGAACCAGTTCCAGGGGACTCTGTAATCCATAGTGTGGAACAGAAAATGCCGGGTTATTACCAAGGTGCCATCGGCTAATGGCTGTTGCTGTAACAGAAGCGACAATCATCGGACTGAGTTGCGCCATGGCAAAATTGCCGATGATTATTTCCAGAGAGAACAACATTCCTGCAATGGGCGCGTTAAATGTTGCCGCGATTCCGGCTGCGGCTCCACATCCGACAAATGTTTTCAGACGGCGTGGGCTTAACCTGAGCCATTGACCAAGGACTGACGCAATAGAACTGCCGATCTGGACAATTGGCCCTTCACGTCCTGCCGAACCACCACTCCCGATACAAACCGCACTGGCAAGCACCTTTGCGAAAGCCACCCTTGGACGAATAATGCCTCCCCGTGTCGCAACGGAAGCAATAACCTCTGTGACACCATACCCCCGTGCTTCAGTTGCCCAACGGGTAGTTATCTGTCCAACAATTAATGCGCCGAGAATTGGAATAGATAATCGCCAGTACCAGGGAATCGAAAGGAGGAAGTCAACCGTTGTTCCAGGTTGACGGTAAAAGAGGAATTGTGCCCCTTCAATGGCATATCTGAATCCAACAGCTCCATATCCCCCGATTACTCCTATCAGGGCAGCGAGGAGAAGATCCCTGCGGTATTCCCCACTGGCAAAATCCCGGAGTAGATCTTCTTTCCCCTTGGTAAACCGGGTAAAAAATGAATAAATATTGAATCCGTTTGTTCCCATTGAATTTCCGAGGGTTTTACAGCTCAATCCTGTCCATAAAAGGATTCAAGTGAATCACGGAATTCAAAATGTGGCGGTTGCTATCCCGGAAGCAAGCAGACAAAGGTAGAAAAATACTTTTCGACTTGAAGGGAAGAACAATTGAAATCTGGAATAACAGATATTCGTTCCCGAGGTGTCGTCCCCGACTTGATCGGGGATCCAGTGACTTTTCTTTTTACTTATAATTCATTCATAAGCAATCATTTTTCAAATCCTATTAATCGCTTTTTCGGATTCGTTTGAATCATCTGGGAGTGAAATTATGTATAACCAAGTAATTGTGTAGGATATTAAAACTTTAAATTCTTAACGACGCTGGATCCCCGATCAAGTCGGGGACGACACCTTCTGAGATAACTTTAGACTAAGAAAAAATGTTTTGAAATGTAACTTATGAGAAAAAACAGGTTCCATCCTTATTAAAGATGGAACCCGCTAAAGAGTTTTCTTCAATAATGAATGAATATCTACAACTTGTGAACACTTCCTGAACCGCTGATACTTTTTGAAATCCTTGGATCACCATTATAACGGACGCTTCCACTTCCACTGATGCTGACATTAAGCTGATCAACAGCATAGACTTTGGAGCTTCCTGATCCGGCCACTGAAACATCTACAACAGTTCCCTTGAGTCTTGAACCGTTGTAGTTACCTGATCCGCTGACCTGGATATCCTGGTGTCCGGCCTTTCCTTCCATCCTGGCATTTCCTGATCCGGCAATACTCATCTCCATCCGTTTAGCTTCCATTTCCATAATGGTTATATTTCCCGAGCCGCCGATATTGAACTCGAGGGTTTCAGCTGTCAGGCCGTCAAATTTAATATTACCTGATCCAGATATTGAAGCATCAAAATTGTTTGTTTCGATTACCTCGGCTTCCACATCACCGGAACCTGAAATATCGAGACCGGTAAGATCTTTCACCTCGACATATATATCTATCGGGCCCCTGAAATGTTTAAATTTCTTCCAGAAGTTAAGTCCTTTTTCAAAACGGATATGTAGAGTTTCTCCCTTAACAACCGTTTCAATATGTTTCATGACCTCTTCGTCGGTTTCGATAGTGACACTTTCGTTATCACCCTGGACAATGTTCAGGTCCCCGGAAATACTGAACGCGATCCTGTTAAATCCCTTTAAATTGCGGTCTTCCTTGATAACTTTTGCATCAGAAAGATTTACGGTTGCCATAATCAACATCACAACCAGCAGCCCGGTTAAAATTCTTGAGGAAAACTTCATTTTTATCTCCCGTGAGTTTTATGAAAAAAAATAATTGGCTCCTCATATACCTTATGACGAAGGAAAATTTGAAAAAGTTACTTATGTACTCTCACATTGAATATGTATTTCTGGCTGCTGCTTGTCAAAAGCAAATCTATAGGCTTTACAATGCTGTATTAAACCATCCTGTCTACTGTGCGTCATATTATTAGACGCATTCAGAATAATGGGAGGCAAAAATGAGTCAACAATTTGCAATACCGGCAATTAATCAGATTAGTCGATTTCTATTAATCTCGGGAATTATAATCACAATGGCATTACTAATCAGTTCATCGGCATCAGCGCAAACCTACCCGATTGTCGATACCGGTCAAACAGATACCTGTGACAATTTCAACATAATAGATGAACCCGAACCTGGTGAACCGTTTTATGGACAGGACGCTCAATATAACAGAAATCAGCCATCTTACCAGGACAATGGCGATGGAACCGTTACCGATCTTGTTACCGGTTTGATGTGGGTACAGGAACGTGGAGATAAGGTAACCTGGGCAAGCGCATTTTCAGGTGCATCAGAATGTAATGTGGGTGGATATAACGACTGGCGGATGCCAACAATCAAGGAACTATACTCCCTGATCCTGTTTTCAGGATATACGGGAATGACTGCTGAGACGTCAGTGCCGTTTCTTGACACAGAATATTTCGATTTTGTCTATGGAAATGAAGACCGGGGAGAACGTCATATAGACTGCCAGGACTGGTCGGCTACTGAATATGTTCACTTCACGATGATGGGAGACAGTACATCATTTGGTGTTAATTTTGCCGATGGAAGAATAAAAGGGTATCCCAAATACAGGCCACCTGTCTTCGAACCAAACATGCTGTATGTCCGGTATGTTCGCGGTAATGGTGACTATGGCATCAACGACTTCCAGTTGATTAACGACGAAACAATAGCAGATCACGCTACCGGTTTGATGTGGATGCGGGATGACAGCGAACAGGCAATGAACTGGGAAGACGCCCTGGCCTGGGTGGAAGAACAGAATGAAGCATCCTACCTCGGCTACAATGATTGGAGGCTTCCCAACGCAAAGGAACTGCAGAGTATTGTCGACTATACTCGTGCCCCCGAGGTGACTGAGTCGCCGGCAATTGACCCCCTGTTCAATTATAGTGAACTGGAGGATGGAGACTTCCCGTGGTACTGGACAGGTACTACTCACCATGAAGGTGGTCCGGATTTTGGATTTGATAAAGCTGTTTATGTCTGTTTCGGGCGTGGCACAGGCTGGATGGAAGCACCACCTCCTGGATCAGGAAATTATGACCTTCTGGATGTTCATGGCGCGGGAGCTCAAAGGAGTGACTTCAAGGAGGGTGATCCTGAAGATTATCCATTAGGTCATGGCCCCCAAGGTGATGTTATCCGTATCTACAACCATGTCAGGTTGGTACGAGACGTTGCCCAGAATACAATACCCGATCGGGGTGATGCCGAAATTACTGTTCCTTTTGATTTCTCAATCTGCGGTGTATATCCTAACCCGTTTAATCCGACTGCGACCATCAGCATCGGTCTACCTGATGCAGGTTTGACACACGTTTCCGTAATCAACAACCTGGGGCAATATGTTGGGACAGTAGTGAATGATCATCTTCAAGCAGGTTATCACCATTTCGTTTATAATGGATCCGGTTTATCAAGCGGAGTCTATTATATCCGGGCAATAAGCCCTGCAAAGATGATTGAAATCCGGAAAGTGGTATTGATGAAATAGACTGGTTTTACCAAGAATAATAGACAGATAAAGATAAGCCCGGCTTTTTTCCATCCTTTAACGGATGACTTGCAAGTCGGGCTTCTTCTCGTTATCTTTTATCTTCGTTTTCATGTTGTTACTTATTAATGGTTTATGAATCATCGTTGGTTAGAATATTTTAATCGATTTTGTATGAGAAATTGATACAAAACACATTCTTTGGGATTTTTCTTTATTATATATACGAAATTGAACAGGAAATTTTCCTGTCCATTCTGAGGATCGATATATGAAGTTATCCGGTTTTAACAGAGTATTGTGTTTATCTCCGCACCCTGACGACGTAGAACTGGGGATGCTGGGGTCTATTCTGAAGTTTAAGGACACTGTTTTTGATGTTCTTTGTCTGACCGTGGGGACAGCAACCGATCCAACTTCTAATGAATCCCGTAACGAGGAGATGAAAGCACTCTGGAATAACGCCAATACTCAAAATGTCAATATCTCATTTTCCGGGGTAAATTTTTTACATGACCGTCGTGAAGATGAATGGTTGACCTTTATTGAAAAAACCTATCTTGCGAATCATGAATACGATTGTATTTTCCTTCCACCGTTCGATGATTCACATTATGAGCACAGGTTTGTTGCCGGTTTCGGCAGCGCGTTAACACGAGCCAAGCCTATATCCCTAATTCAATACAGGACAGTGGCTACCCTGAATTCCTGGGTGCCAAACCTGTTTATCGATATAGAAGACACTTATGATCAGAAGGTGGAATTATTGAAAGAATTTAATTCCCAGAGTGACAGTTCATATTTTTCTGAAGACGTAATCAGGGCCTTCCATATCAACTTTCATTTTTATAAAAAGGGACTTAAGTTTACGGAACAATTTCACGCACTTAACTTGTTAGGATAATAATTATGGCACAGAAAGTTTCTTTAGTTACCGGTGGCGCAGGATTTATCGGTTCACATATGGTTGAAGCGCTCCTGAAAAAGGGGCATAGAGTGGTTGTAGTTGATAATTTCAGTACCGGTGTTAAGGAAAACCTTCCTATAGACGATAACCTGCATGTCCATGTCTGCGACGTTAATAAACTCGAAGACCTTGAATTTGTTTTTCAAAAATACACCTTTGAATGGGTTTTTCATTATGCCGCTGTGGTTGGTGTGGACAGAACCCTGGAAAACCCGCTGGATGTTCTTAACGATATTGATGGTATGAAAAATGTCCTCCAGTTGTGTGTTAAATATGGCGCGGGCAAGGTTGCGTATGCATCATCTTCAGAGGTTTACGGTGAATGTATCGATAAACCGTTTACGGAAGAAGAAAGCTCTATCAATGTGAATACTCCATACACCATTGTTAAGCTGATGTCTGAATACCTGATGCAGAACTATTATAAAAAGTATGGATTAAAAACTGCCATCTACCGGATCTTTAACGTTTATGGGCCACGCCAGAACGCGTCCCCCTACGGTTTTGTCGTCAGTATTTTTACCGACAGGGCGATTAAGGATGAGGAACTGCCTGTGTTCGGCGATGGAAGCGCTATCAGGGACTTTACATACGTTGATGACAATATCAACGCCTCAATCGAATTGATGGAATCCGATATATCCAACGGCGAGATTTTTAATATCTGCACAAATGAAGCGACTACGGTAATAGATTTAGCCAACAAGATCAAAGCGATTACCGGATCAAAATCGGAAATCAAACATTATCCGATGCGAGATGACATTCTCTACCGTATGGGTGATTCGACAAAACTGATCAGTGCCCTTAAATACAAGTTCAGGTTTTCACTGGAAGAGGGACTCGAAAGGACAATTGAGTATTATAAGCATTTAAACGGAAAGTCTTGATATTTTGTAAGGAATCATCAATATCTTTTCATTACGAAGATTAAGTTTAGATTATTTAAAAAACCTCGCTTGATTATTTCAAGCGAGGTTTAAATTTATATAGATTCTGCAAATCTAAAAAGGTTTATTTCATCAAAACAACCTTCCTGATCTCGTTCAATTTGCCTGGAACATTGACTTGGATGAAATATATTCCACTGGACAGGTGAGTTCCGTCAAAGATGAAATCGTGATAGCCTGCGTCCAGGGTATTATTTACCACTACCTCTACCTGCTGACCAAGAATATTATAGATGGATAACTGTAGCGGGCTTGCCTCAGGTAGGCTTATTGTGATTGTAGTAGTGGGATTAAAAGGATTAGGATAAGGTTTGCTAACCGTTAAGTTATTTGGAATCGGCGAATTTAGATCGATATTGGTTTCAAGGTCATCATCCAAGCCATAAATAATCCAATCGGTTTCGTTATGCCTGGTGAGCCCATCCACTTCCACGATCTCGAAATGGAAGTATTCTACATCTATTTCACCTTCAGGCCATTCGCCAACAAACCCAACAAAAGTGTACTGACCTTCTTCAGCACACTCCGGCGAGCATAGATGCAGATCCCATTCCCTGGTTTCACCTGCTAAGATTTCCAGACCATATCGGATGAGTGACGGATCTTCACAAATCCATCCGTTTGGGTATATAACATTGATCCAGGCATCATAAATAATATCCAAATCGGTATTATTAGTCAGAGTCGCGCCGAAGGGAACCAATCCCATGTAAGGATAGACTGGATCACCGATAGGCAACACTGTAAGATCAAGGTCAGGAAGTCCTTCATTTTCAAACCAGGAGATAGAATTATCCTCTTGCGATGCTGCAACTACATCCATATGACCATCACCATCTACATCAGCTGCATAAATACTTCTTGGTTCACTATAATCGTCGTCGATTATTAATTCGAAAAAGTTTTCTTCCCCATCATTTAACCACGCAGAAATTTTATTGCCCCCTAAAGCAGCAGCACCAAGAACATCTGTGTCACCATCACTATCGATATCAGTCAGAAATACTCTCCATGCATCCGTAAAGTCACCAGCAATTTCATGTTCAGAAAATACGGGTTGTTGATTTCCATCATTTTCCCACCAAATAACATCATCGTCCCAGGCTGCTGCTCCTACAACGTCATTATCACCATCATTATCTATATCACCTGCACAAATGCCATACGCACCTGCTCGCGGTTCACCAAAGAAATGCTCTGTAAAGTTTTCCTCGCCATCGTTTTCAAACCATTTAAATCCTTCAAAACAAGCTGCACATAAGACATCGATATCATCGTCACCGTCCATATCCGCTGCATCCACCCAATGTGCACCATTAGTATCGTCAGAAATCAAAATCTTAGTAAAATTTTCATTGCCATCATTTTCATACCATGCAACATCCTGCGAGGTCTCACCGGCAGCAAGGATATCAACATCATCATCCCGGTCCAGATCAATCGCCATCACACCGATGACAAAAACAAAATCAGAGTCTATTATATGTTGAGTGAAATTTTCCTCGCCACCATTCTCCCACCACCTGATTGATTGCGCCCTGGCAGCAGATCCAAGGACATCTATATCTCCATCACTATCTATATCTGCTGCGTACACACATCTTGGTCCATCAAAATTCTCTACTATAGCGTGTTCTGTCCAATTCTCATCACCATCGTTCTCCCACCAGCAGATTCTATTCGCTTCGGGAGCTGGCGCCGCTCCAATGATATCATTGTCACCATCACCATCCAGATCAATAACAAAAACATCTTGAGCAGCATAAAAATTTTCTGCAACAGTGTGTTCAACAAAGTTGATTTGTGCTATACCTGCAGGTACAGTCATCACAAACAGAAGACAAAAGATGAAAGATTTCTTCATGATTTCCTCCCCCGGCTCGTTTATTAGATGTGTAACAGATTGAGTGAATAATTACATGCAAAGACTAGTTGGAAAATCAGCGGTTTAACTTAATGTGGGTGGATCTTGGCGACCTGGTTCTGCTAGAACAATCAGTAAGTATAATGAGTATAGTTTAGTTATCTATAAAAGTCAAGAGAATTTGGTGGAATTCTAGAATAATTGTATACTTACGAGTGGATTTGTTAATATAAATAGAATATCTCAACGGTTACAAAGGAAAAAACCTCAAAAACATTGCGATAACATTTTGCAAAATTTCTGAGGTTAGTTAAGTGTTGTTAAGACTACTGCCTGGACGCGGATTCCAGGATTCTGTTGGCGTAACCGTGTGAAGACTCAAGTCAACCGTGATCACATCAGTTCAGCAGTCAGCCAGTTATTTCACGGGTCCACCTCCGTGTTGAAGATGATACCATCTAAAAGGCTGAAGTGTTCCTTTTGTGCTCTCCGGGGACACAATAATTACGGAATAAGTCCAGGACAATATGGACATTACTGAGTATTTCTTCTTGGATAATTTTAATAATCATATAGTCAACAGCGAGATTGCTTCGCTTCCCCACCACGGTGGGTAAGCTCGCAACGACACCTATAACCTAAACATGGTTGGCATAGCAATGATATTAATAGCTTTGATAAGGTCGGGATCGTTACAACACTAATGATTGTTTCTGGATTTGCTTCTAATTCTCTCCAAGAGCATCACAAATCGCCCGAACATTATATTTCATGTAATCAATATAATTTTCAGCCAAGCTTCCCGGTTCACCCAACGATCCGGTATAAACAGGCACCAGTTTTGTTCCCGTATCATCAGCGACACGTTCAGCAATTGTCGGATTTACGGTTTTCCCCACAAATACGGCCTTGACACTAAGCTCCGAAATAGTATCAACTATTTCAGCCAATTCTTTCGCAGAAGGTTCAGCCAGGGTACTGTAACCCGGGATAATTGCCCCGGCAACTTTAAATCCATACCGTTTCGCAAACCAGCCGAATACGTTGTGGTCAGCGACAATAATCCTGTCTTTTTCAGGGATCTTTTCTACCTGTTCTGTAATCCATTTATCGAGGCTGTCAAGTTTTGTGATATAATCTGATCCATTTTCCAGGTAGACGGATTTTTCTCCCGGAATTGATTTGATCATAGCTTTTTCTATTCGCGCTACCCACCTGGCAACAACTTTCGGATCCATCCAGGAATGAGGATCAACCTGGTGAACATGACCGTGATCATGGTCATGGTGACTTTCAGTTTCATTCTCCGGCAACAGAATTCCAGGTAATCCGTCTGAAAGTGATAAAACCACAGCGTTATCGTTTACATTGGATAACAATGGTTTGAAATTATCCTCCAGTCCAAGCCCATTAAGAAATATCACATCCGCATCTGCAATCAGTGCAGCATCTGATGGAACAGCTTCAAAACCATGAGGATCAATCCCCGGGGGCAGGAGAACAGACAGGTTTGCTGTATCACCTATGACATTCCTGACAACATCACCAACCATGGATGTACTGGCTACTATTTTCAGGGAATTCTTTTTATGTTTATCCTCTATTGAACCACACCCGATTACTACTGACAAAGAGATTATCATCAGCAAGTAAATCACCTTCAATCTTCGGAACATTCTAACTCCATTGCAGTAACTAAGTAAAAAATCCGATGTATATTATGCCATTGATTGTAATTGACTGATTAATATCTTTCAAGATCTAATGAAATTTAGTTAGAGATCAATCATTTCAGGAGTTTTTCCCATGCCGCATTCTCATGAAGATCACATTTGTCCCCCCTCAGTTGCCAAATGGCTCAACCTGCCTCTTCGTAAGCTGTTGGAAAATCCTCGCAAGTTGATGAAAGATTATGTAAAGGAAGGTGATACAGCAATTGATTTTGGCTGTGGAGGTGGATTTTTTACTGTTGAACTTTCCAGGATGGTTGGCAACGGCGGCAAGGTTTATGCCGTAGATTTACAACCTGAAATGCTTGAGATTACACGCAAGTTCACCCGAAGGAAAAAGGCTCTTGATAATATTTTCCTGCACCAGTGCGAGACAGATTCGATCGGCCTGGACGATGTTCAATCAGATTTTTTTCTGGCTGCTTATGTAGTACATGAAACAATGGACAGCGATAGATTTTTTGAAATGTCAGCAGAACTGATGAAACCGGGTAGTTATATGCTGGTGCTGGAGCCGAAAGGTCATGTTTCTAAGGAAATATTCGAAACTACGAAAAGAGAAGCATTGTCAAATAGTTTAAAAATAGAAAAAGCTTATACCAGTATCACAACAAGAGGGATGGTTTTACGAAAAGAATAATTCCCGAATATTTGTGATGTAGTTTTATTTGTCCAGGATACTCCTGACTTTATCCAGAAGGAATTGTGGTTTAAACGGTTTCGCCATGTAGTTGAATTCCTCTTCAAGAACCCCCTGCTGTGCGAGCATTTCCTCTGAATATCCAGAAATAAACAGCACCTTTATCTCTTTCCAGCAACTTAACATTTTGTCTACAAGATCACGTCCACTCATGTTCGGTAACACCACATCAGTGATTACAAGGTCGACCGGTTTTTCCATACTGTTGCTTTTGACCAGCGCCTCTTCAGCGGAAGAGCAGGCGTAAACCTGGTATCCGAATCTCTCGAGTGAACGAGTTGTGAGATTTCTAACTGTTTCTTCATCTTCCACCAGGAGGACGGTCTCGGTTCCCTGTCTGTCAGCGGTCTCTTTTTCTTCTTCCTGCTCAGCAACATCAGCACCTCTGAATACCGGCAGGAATATCTTAAAAGTAGTGCCTTCATCTATGACACTATGGCAGACTATGCTTCCTTTATTCTGTTTTACTATTCCATATACAGTTGACAATCCGAGACCGGTTCCTTTTTCCTTCGATTTAGTTGTAAAAAACGGTTCAAATATCTTTGTGGCAGTGTCCCTGTCCATTCCCATTCCATTGTCTGAAATGGTAACGAGGATAAATTCGCCGAACATCGGTTGTGAAAACATCCCACCAGTTGTTTCTTTCTGCGTGATATTTTCTGTCGTAATTGTAAGCTTTCCGCCTTTCGGCATAGCATCACGGGCATTTACAGCCAGGTTTACGATGACCTGTTCCATCTGACCTGGATCTACCTTCACAGGATAGAGGTTTTCTTCTTTCTCGAATTTGAGTTCTACATCCTCTCCGATCAGTCGTCTTAGAATTTTTTCCATATTGACAAGGATGTCATTCAGGTTGACAATCCTGGGTTGAATAACCTGTTTTCTGCTGAAGGCCAGTAACTGGCGGGTCAGGTGGGCAGCCCTGTCGGCTGTATCAAGTATCAAGTTTACATCTTTGGAGATTGGACTGTTTTCATCGAGGTTAAGCAGAATTAATTCTGAAGTACCGGTTATTGCCGTCAAAAGGTTATTAAAATCGTGTGCTATTCCACCCGCCAGCCGCCCAATCGATTCCATTTTCTGAGCCTGAAGCAACTGCGCTTCCAGTTGACGCTGCTCAGAAACATCCCTCATAACTGATTGTGTTGCTATCCTGCCCTGGTATTCAGCAATACTCCCCAATGTTTCAACCTCGAATATCGTTCCATTTTTCCTGCAAGCTTTAAAATGATAATGGGAAATTTCTTTCTGCCCGGTTTGACGTAGATCTATTTCATTGAATACCTCTTTCAGACTGTCTTCAGCAACAAAATTATCTATCTGCAATCCGATCGGTTCACCGGGATGATCATAACCAAACATATCCGCAAATCTCTGGTTGCAGAATTTTATCTCGTTGTCCTGAACAATACACATCCCCTCGAGGCTGTTTTCTACAATATTCCGGTATTTCTCTTCACTTTTCAGCAATGCGTTTCCAGCTTTGATCCTGGAAATAATGCCACCGACCTGACCAGCTATAGTCTCCAGCGCATTCCTTGCTGAATCGGGGATATCAAGAATTGAATGTGAGGCAATATTTATGCAGCCAATTACCTTTCCTTCAAATGAGACAGGTATCACAGAGAGGGCTTTGATTCCCTCTTTAACCTCTTCACTTTCCATTGGAAGGTCAAAATCCTGATGCATTGAATGGATAGGTTTGGCTGTTAATACTACTTGTGTGTGAGGGGAATCCTGGGGGAATCGTGAAACAGCATTTATAAAGACATCACCAAGACCCTTCGAGTATTTTAACACAAGGTCTCCCGTCTCTTCTTCAAAAAGATAAACTCCACCTGAGTCCATTCCGGATACTTTGATTCCGGCATCAATACATTTAGCAAGTGCTGAATCCAGATCGGTTGCATGGCTTAAATCTATTGCAAGTTCTTTTTGGATCAGGGTCAGATTCTCAAGGTTTGTTTTATCCGTTATGTCCAGTATCATACCGTCTACATATAACGGATTACCTTCTATGTCGGATATGGGACGTCCCATTTCGTGGAAATGTTTGACCAAACCGTTCTTATGATGAAACCTGTATACTATTTCGAAAGGCCGATTATCTTTTAACGCTTCCCTGACCTGGAATACCACCCATGATTTATCGTCATCATGAATGAAGTTCTCAAATGAACAAATTTCACCTTCTACTAATTCCTCCTCGCTGTAACCGGTTAATGGATGCAGCATTTGATTAAAAAACTGCATACGATGATTTTCCCGCAGGAAAATCCTGTAGACTATACCCGGGATATTTGCTGTCAGGGTCTGGTATTCATCTCGGCTTTGCCTTAAAGACTCTTCTCCCTGTTTTCTTTCAGTTATATCGGTAATCATCAAACCGAGGCCATCTCCGAGCTTAAATCCCTTTGACTCCAGGAAAACCTCGCCGTACCAGGGCAGTTTTATTTTATCCTCGGAAAAATGCGGTTCGCCTGTGTCGATTACCTTCTGATAAACTTCTTCATATTTCTCCTGTCCAAAATCTGAGAAGCTTTTCCCTATTACATCTTCCCTTGTTGTAGAAGGGGGGAGAAAGTCCAACGCCGCTTTGTTAATTTCTACCAGCGTGAAGTCCGAATCCCAGATTGTGAAGGCTTCGGTGACCGAATCCATAAAGAGCCGGAGTTTTTCCTGGTTAAAAAGAAGTTTAGAGAGGGTATCCTTATACATGGAGGGATCTGTATCTATACCCCTGAAACCGATAAATTCACCATGGGTGTCAAATATTGGAGAACCGGTTGTTTCAAGCGGAACCAGGGCATCGTCTTTACCGAGGTAAACATTCTTATAGTTCCTGAATGATTTTTCAGCGGTGAACAGATCTTTAAATTTTTGCTGGTCGACCCAGATATCCTCCGATATCAGCAAATCGAATATTGGTTTTTCCAACAGGTCATTCGGGGAATATCCCAGTAGCTCCTTAACACCCGGGCTGCAATAAGTAAATTTACCTTCGCTGTCAATTTCCCAGAACCAGTCATTCCGTGTATCTACCAGTGCTCTTAACCGTTCTTCATTTTTACGATAGGAATTTACGAGTTCGAGTTTAGCCAGGCCAAATCCAACTGATACGGCAGTGTCGAAGAACAATCCTTTTAATTCATTTTCTTTCTCTGGTGATTTCTCAACCATTGCAGATAATCTGCCAAAATTTGATTGTTTGTCTTTTATTCCTACTGTCCATATATCACAGCCATTAAACGATCTGTTCCCCGACAACACAGGTTCAATATGTTTAATATTTATAACTTCGATCTTATTATCGTAATTGATTTCGGCAGGTTTACTTGTACCGAGGTAATCACGCAGACAATTCTCAAATTCCCTTACATTGCGCTCAATTCCCGCTTCTGAAATGCTGGTGATTTCACCAAAATTGTTTTCCAGGGTTATCCAGACTGTTTTATACTCGTGAACTTTCAGTAATTCATCGCAGATTTCCCGCAACATTGGTTCCTTTAGCGACTCATAAATCATTATCCTGTTTATATTTACCCTGGTGTTATTAAAATGGAGAGGGGATTGAAAATCTGTTTTAGTAATGGAATTGAAACTTTCTACTGTATCAGCGACAGCGTGGTTATCAGAGGCGTGGTGTAATTCATCTCCCGTGGAGGTCTCCATAAGTTTTCCTCCCAACGATTGGCATTGTGGTAATTAAATAAAGTTGTTGCGCATTACGACGTATTTAAATTATCCAATAATGAGAAGTTCCTTTGTTGAATTTACGATTATTTGTTCACTTATTGAAGATAACATTCTTTTTAGTAAAAGTCTCCAGGGTTTTAAAAAAAACTAACATTTTTATTATTGCTTTGGCCATAGTACTATTCTCATCTTTGCTATACCTTATAATAATAAAGTCTTTGGCTAATAATTTAACAATGTTTTCCAACTTGAATCATTATTGAAACATGGAAATATTGAGTGTTTCTCTGTCCCCGCATGATGGATGATAACTAAAAAAGCTAAAAGTACAAGTTGTAAGAACCTGGTAATCATAGATATTTTCGGATGATTCCATTATTTTGTTATTGAGATTTTTGCTAAAAGTTACATTTTTTTACGGGATTTTCATCCAGCCCATTGGATACATCATGTTTATTAGATTTTTATTGATCATAGTTCTTTCGGTATTAGTATTCGCTTCACCCTCGTTTACTGAACAGATCGAGATTGATCTGGTTGAACAAATGCCAAACATTCCCTCTCCCTATGAAATGCGGGATTGGAAACTGGTTACCCTTGGGTATGATTCCCTCGTTTTTGATTTTGACCTGGTGGGTGACTACCTCCCCTTAATCTGGTGGAATCAGAACCCGGTAAATTATCCCGAGCATGACAGTTTTGGGCTGGAGACAGTTGTCGGTACACCACGAATCCATTCTGGAGAAGCTATCAACGTTCTTCCTGCTGTTATCAGCGCCACCCTGGTTGGCGTAGACAAGAGCGATCAGAATGGCGAAAACTGGGTGCTGATGTGTGAAGAGTTTTTCAATAATCGTCCCGAAGAAAATGTTTATCTCAATGGGCCTGTCAGCCAGAGCGGTAACGACTGGTGGTACGATACAATGCCCAATGTGTTTTTTTACCAGTTGTACGATAATTACAGGGGCACGGGTGATTTTGATTACCAGTTTACCTCTGTTGCCGACCAGTGGCTCAGGGCTGCGGAAGTAATGGGCGGCGAAACAACTCCCTGGGATTTCCCAAACATGAATCACCGCGCATTTTCACTCTCCACCATGACACCGCTTGACGAAGGTGTCCGTGAACCGGAAGCTGCCGGAGCACTGGGTTGGATTCTTTACAATGCCTATATCGAAACAGGCGAAGAACAATATCGTATCGGCGCCGAATGGTGCCTCGAATTTCTCGACAGCAGGAATACTAATCCTTCTTACGAACTGCAAATGCCCTATGGAGTTTATGCCGCGGCCCGGATGAACGCTGAACTGGGAACCATGTATGACGTGGAACAGATGGTAAACTGGTGTTTCGAAGTTACCCCTTTACGTAACTGGGGTGCGATAGTGGGTACCTGGGGAGACTATGATGTCAGCGGTCTGATCGGTGAAGTATCATTCAACAGCTACGCGTTTATGATGAACGGCTATGAGACCGCCGGCGCGTTGGTTCCCATGGCAAGATACGATGACCGTTTTACGCGTGCGATCGGCAAATGGGTACTGAATCTCGCCAATGCTTCACGCTTGTTTTATCCGAACTATCTCCCACCTGAAAACCAAGACAGCGAAGCATGGGCGTACGAGTACGATCCCAATTCCTACATTGGCCACGAAGCTATGAGGGAGGAATTTGGCGGACAAAGTCCATTTGCCACCGGCGATGCCATAAACGGAGGCTGGGGATATACCAACCTGGTTCTCTATGGATCATCACACGTGGGGATTCTTGGAGGAATTATCGACACGACAAACGTCTCGAAAATCCTCCAGCTTGATATGTTGAAAACAGATTATTTCCAAAACAATGCTTACCCTACTTATCTCTACTTCAATCCCTACGAAAACGAACAGATTGTTGAGATTGACCTGGGAGATGACACCTACGATCTTTACGACGCTGTCTCGAATGATTTGTTTTCCTACGGTGAGAGCGGGATAACTGAAATAACGAT
This sequence comes from bacterium, assembly GCA_028278125.1. Next base: position 52,603 of record JANQEY010000077.1, read on the forward strand.
TCCCGGTGATGAAGCGATCCAGGTAGTCCTGGCACCTGCAGGAGGTGTAGTCACATATTACCTCGACCAGATGAAGATAGATGATGTTGTTGTCGATTACAATTCCGGTCAGCAGGTTGATAATTATCCTCCACGTATCAAAAGCCTTGCAGCTGATCCGAACCCGGTTTTTATGGAGGATGAAACGACTGTCTATTGCTCCGCTGAGGACAGGGATTTTGATAACCTGACATACAACTGGTCAGCGGATGATGGGGACATCCAGGGTAACGGTTCAGAGGTAACCTTTATCCCCCCACTCTATGCCGTTGAGGTGATGATAACCTGTGTTGTTGAAGATGGAAATGAAAGCTCTGACACGAGTGTTGTGGTAATCGACGTGCTCGACAATCGTCCCCCGGATATATCTTCCATCACCGCCGACCCGGAAATTCTCAATACCGGGGACACATCCACATTGACATGTATAGCTACGGATCTCGATGGTGATTCCCTATTATATGCCTGGTCTTCTGTGGAAGGTGAAATAATTGGAGAGGGTTTCGTTGTCGAATGGACCGCACCCATGAGTTATGGCTTCCACTATGTTTCCTGCACTGTTTCCGATGAGGGCACGCAGGATATTGACAGTGTAGGCATTGTGGTGGGCAGCAGGGTTGGTTACTACTCTTTTCATGGGAATGGCTTCGATCAAAGCGGATTTGATAATCATGGGGAGGTTATAGAAGCTGTTCCAACAGAGGATCGTTTCGGCAATCCCAATACAGCGTTTTATTTTGACGGTGAAAATGACCATATCCGGATTCCGGTAAACCAGTCACTAAATTTCCAGGAAGAGATATCCCTGAATTTCTGGATGAATGTAGCCCAGCACCCTGACGGAGAATCGTTTCCTATATCCCATGGAAGCTGGGAAAATCGCTGGAAGGTTTCGATTATCCCGAACCACCATCTTCGCTGGACGCTAAACACCGACAATGGCATAATCGACCTGGACTCCGATACGATTATCGAGGAGGACACCTGGTACAATATCACTGTCACATTTGGAAATGGGCAGGCAAAGATTTACCTGGATGCCGAGCCTGACGCATCACGTGATCACACCGGGGTAATAAATCAATCCAACATCGACCTGACTATCGGACAGATATTGCCTGGAAACACCCAGTATAATTTTAATGGTATTATTGATGATGTTATGATTTATAACCGGGTACTGTCAGATGAAGAGATTATCGAATTGTACAACAGGACTGCAGTAGAGAATCTGGCAGGCGACAAAATTTTGCCATCAGAGTTCGTCCTTCATCAGAATTATCCCAACCCATTTAACTCTTCAACAACTATCACCTATAGCCTACCTGTTCAAGCTGATGTAAATATCGAGGTGTTTAATATTAGTGGCCGGCTTGTAAACACCTTACTTCACACAAAGAAATCAGCCGGAACCTATATTACGCGATGGGATGCCGGGGAGTCCTCATCCGGGATATATTTTATCCGTATGGATGCAGGAAGTTATCACTATGTGAGAAAAGTAGTTTTAATTAAATAACAAAATCACCTTCCAGGAAAAATTAAATTTTTAACGTTTTTGTTCGCGGCCTAACATCATATTAAGTATATTCCCTTTTAGAATTACATGTTTCGCTCATATGTGACGCATTCACAAATGACTCTATAACAAGGGAGCGATATTCATGTACAGCGATTATTCCCGCTATTACCTGACTCACCCCATGCTAAAATTTATTCCTTGTTACATACAGACGGTTCATCAATACTACTTTTTCGGATCAAGATTCGGCGATTTTATTTTGATTATAACAAGGAGCGCATCCCATGAACAGCACGGTTTCGAGAATCAAAAAATTCTACCGAGTAATAGTCACTGCATTAATTCTGCTGCCCCTGATTTCTCTGAATGCCCAGGTAGAATATAAAAGGTTCGCAAATGATGGCGAACCTTTTGATTTATTCGGTAATTCTGTTGCAGTCAGCAGTAATTACGCATTAGTAGGATCCTATCATGATGATGACAACGGCCTGAACTCAGGAGCTGCATATATATTTTATCGAGGGGACTGGTGGACAGAACAACAGAAACTTGTTCCAAGTGACAGTCATCTCTATCAAGGTTTTGGCTCATCTCTTGCCCTCGAATATGAATGCGCCATTATTGGCGCTTGTGGCGATGACGAAAATGGTTATCATTCTGGCTCTGCATACATATTCAGTTATAAAGGTGGAAGATGGGTTGAAGACCAGATTCTTGTACCTGATGATGGTAATCCCCATGATTATTTGGTTGTTCCGTATCAATATCAGGTGAGACAGTACTTATCGGTGCCTGCGGTGATATGAGCGATCAGCAGATTGAAGGAGCTGCCTACATTTTCCGCTATGATGGTGAAAGCTGGTACCAGGTTCAGAAACTTGTTGCAAGTGATGGGCACCCGGAAAACTACTTCGGATCATCTGTAGCCATTTCGGGAGATTACGCTATTGTTGGCGCCTGTCATGACGGTGAAAATGGGGTTTCTTCCGGAGCCGCTTATATTTTTTATAATGATAATGGAGAATGGATAGAACAGCAAAAATTGGAAGCAGACGGCATAGACGATTTCGACTGGTTTGGATATAGTGTTTCACTATCAGATAATTATGCTATTGTTGGGTCATATTTAAATGATAACTATGAGGGATATTCTGGGGCAGCTTATGTCTATCACAACAACGGAAATGACTGGATTGAACAGCAGAGATTTTTCCCTGGCAACACTGAGAATCTAGAATATTTTGGATTATCGGTATCTGTGACAAGCACCTTCTTCTGCGAGTACTGGGCTGTGGTTGGGGCTTCAGGATATAATGATGATGGTGAGTATACTGGATATGTGTATTTGTATAATTGCCAGGATGAGAGTTGGTATCAATATGCAAACCTTGAAGCGGGTGACGGAATCCATAATGATCACTACGGAAAATCAGTTTCATTGTCAGACTCTGATGTAATAGTTGGAGCAAGTCATGATGATGTCAATGGTACTAATTCAGGATCTGTTTATTTATACAACATCTGGGAAACAGAAATCAGCAATGATTTATATCAGAACAAGCCATCAACCTATCTAATTGAACAAACTTATCCAAATCCCTTTAACAATAAACTTAATATATGCGTTGACCTGCAAAAACCTTCAGATCTACAGGTACAAGTTTTTAATATCACCGGCAACCTGGTGGCTGAATTGACAAATGGTCGTATTAGAAGTGGATATAACAATTTCGTTTTTGATGCTGCGGATCTTACAAGCGGAACATATTATGTAAAAGCATCAGTTCCGGGAGAAACACAAGAAATCAGGAAAGTTGTGCTTGTGAAATAGTCTTCTTTTCATATTGTGTTAGAAACGCTTGATTTGTTAAAAACAATAGATAAAGTAATAGTTGTGAGTCCTGGAACTCAGAAAGACTGGCTTAGTAGCACTTATATCACAATGTTTATTAAACCATCTACCTGGAGCTGAGAGAAGGTAAATTGATAATGGATTCGAGGTATTTAAAAAATTCATTAATTTGGGTAGTTCTTTACCTGATTTTGATCACTATTGGCTGCAGCGACGATAATTCTACCGGACCAGACGACACACCCCGTTTAAACGATTCAAAAAAAGCCGCTATCCAGGATATGCTT
>JANQEY010000083.1 GCA_028278125.1 bacterium
AGGGTGCGAATACACCGATTACGGGACAACGCGGATCAGCAGCAGAACTGGCTCCAAGGGAAAGGGCTCGGGATTGTTTAGTCATCTGTCTATCTCCAATTATCTGTTTTGCCAGCCGTATGCACTGCAAGAACCTATTGCAGAAAGGATAGCGGTACTAATAGTCTTATTATTGTTCTATACCTCACTTAATACCATACACGATCAACAGATATTAATGGATTATTTACAGAACTCCTATAACACCCCCACTTATCCAATTCCACAGCCTAGTATCGTTTTCACCAGTACACCTTTAATATTTAAACACTTTCTGCAACAAACACCTCTCTTTAGGGGGAACCAAGCCTCTATAGGGACACAAAACAAATGGACATTCAACAGAGATAAGGCTATACTACAGACATGTTGGGCTTAAAGAATCTAATCGATCACCTGGACATTACCTTACTCAATGCAGAGCTGTATCAGGTCGGTACCGAATGGAACTACCTGCAAGTCAACAATCCCTATTCCCGAATTTACTATATCACCAAGGGCTACGGTATCATCCAGCATCACGATACGGAGTATCTATCGCCGTCAACATGTGGAGATGCATCAACGGTAATGGTTTCCCCTGAATATGAAAAAGGATAGGCTATGAAAATCCCAGCAATCGCTGTATTGGACGTCGGTAAAACCAATAAAAAAACCCTGCTGTATGGCCTCGATCTTAATCTATTGGATACCGTTGTGGCCTCCTTCCCGGAGGTCGAAGATCAAGGCTATAAACTGGAACAACCGGACGCGGTCTTCGATTGGTTCTGCGACACCCTCGCATCCCTCAGTCCCCAATACGACATACACGTTATCTCCGTGACGACCCATGGTGCGACGGTCATCTGTATTGACAGCCAAGGGAACATCACCGTCCCCCCCCTCAGTTACACCAATCAAACGGACACCGAGTTCGCCCAGGACTTCTTCAACACCTTCGGTACCCGGGAATCGTTACAACA
>JANQEY010000165.1 GCA_028278125.1 bacterium
CACCTCAAGGAATGCGAGTTCAGATTTAATCACCGAGACGAAAATCTCTCTGATAGAATACTCACTCTGCTGAGAGAAAATCCACTCTAAAGTTATCTAGACCCTATATATTGTTCATGCCTTACCCAATAGTTTATGAAAGGCCAGCAAAAGTCGCTTTTATCCTTCCAGCCGAAAACAACGAATTTAGCCATATAAAAACATTTGCAAATTATATGTTTGTGGGAACTTCAGGCACTACCATAATTAGTCCTGATATTACCTCTTATATGATGAACAAATTTGCAGAGTGTTGCTTCGCAAGGTAAAGTTAACAAGTGATTCCGGGTGACGCTACAGGCGGCGCACCTGAAGCAGGTGTTATGTATCTTTGTTAATGTCGATAATATAAAGAGGAAACCAGCGATGCCTTTGAAGTCAAAGAAATCTTGATTGGGAAGGCAAACTGATGAAATCTACCATGATCGGTGTTCTGTCAATATTGTTGTTATTGTCGGTATCACCGGCAGGCATCATTGCCGAATCACCAATACTACCATATCCGAAATTCTTCAATTCCGCCGAATTCGTCGGCCTTGTTTCCATGAGTGGTGACAGCAGTACGGTCATACTGGATTATGATCTCGACGGTGCCAACGGTAATCCGGTTCTGTTCAGAAATTGCAATGATGTGAAGCAAACCCTGGAAACCGCTGTAGTCACGAGTCAATACCACCTGTGGCGACTCATGCAATTGAACTGCAAAGCGGCCGCGATGATAAATAACGCAAGTGCCAGTATGCACAGCCATTGGCCTTCCACTCTCGACCAGGCGTTTATTACAGCACTGCCCGCTACCGCTGTCCCCGATTTGGGAGGAAGCTCGCTCGAAGGGCGCAAAGGATTGCTCAAAGATGTCGAGCCCTCGCTCGCAATCACCAGTATCGATTCTCACAGCACGCAAGTGATTGTCGGCGGCGATCTGGCAATCACCTATGTGGTCATGGCGCGCGGCGATTTCGATCAGGACGGTATGGAAGATATCTTGTTGCGATTAGACTGGAACATCGTAACCGCCTTTGGTAAAGGATTCAGCTTATTACTGCTTTCCAAACCCGATCTTTCCGCTGAAGCTGAAATAATCTGGCGTAATGGATAAAATAAACCAACATCAAATTTCTGCTGGTCTTTCGAACAAATTTGTGGAATTCGATTTTAACCCTGTTACTGGAGTGGTCCATACAACTACTGAAACAGCTAGCTCTTTTATAGCAATAACGAAAGATGGTATAGGTAAAATCTTATATAAGAGGAGGGTCTAGATAACTTTAGAGTGGATTTTCTCTCAGCAGAGTGAGTATTCTATCAGAGAGATTTTCGTCTCGGTGATTAAATCTGAACTCGCATTCC
>JANQEY010000192.1 GCA_028278125.1 bacterium
CAGAAGTATTGTCGTATGCATTGGTTATTGACCTTGGTTGAAGGTACCGATTTAACAGGAGATAACCCTGTATATGATTTCAGCAAGCTTGATTCATTATTTGACCTCTATTATGCAAGTGGTCTTACTCCCTTTTTAGAATTAATGGGAAATCCAGGAGGAGAATTTGCTCCGGAAAATTATGTCATTCCAACACAAAATGAAGCATGGCGTAAACTGGTGAAAGCCTTAGCTGAGCATTATATCCAGAAATATGGCCTTGAAGCTGTTCAGGATTGGTACTTTGAGGTATGGAATGAAGTTGGTACCGGTTTCTGGCCTCTTGATGCCATGTTTTATGCACGTTTCTATGATTACACGGTTGCCGGAATTAAAGAAGCTGACTCGAGCTTACGGGTCGGTGGACCGGCTTCAAAGGAAGAGTGGGAAGTCTTTTTTAATCATATTGTTAATGAACCTAATTATGTAACCGGCGACACAGGAACACCGATCGATTTTATTTCTGTCCATCTTAAAGACTGGGCATCAGGGTTGACAAACCTGGAATTGCAATACCACGACAGTCTTGCGCGAACCTGGCCGTCATTGGCAGACAAACCATTCTTCAATGATGAGGCTGATCCTGCAATCGGATTCAGTTCGAATAAATACTTTCGACCTATTCCCGAATACGCAGCATTCCTGGCCAATTCTGTAATTCAGAAAAAGATACGAATTATCGATTCTGCCGGAATTAATTATCCGATCCTCAGTAACGATAACGGATTCATGGGGCCCGCCATGTGGCGGACCCAGTTTACCAAGTTTGGTTATCCGATCCCGACCCGTTTTGATCATAATGTTCCATCAGACACTTTTACATTTGTGAAAAAACCGGTCCATTCTGCAATGACACTTCTTTCACTCCTTGGTAATAAAAGGATTGGATGTACCAACGAAAATCTAGGTGATCCTTCCTGGGACAAAGGCGTGATGGCTACCAAACGCGATGACAACCAGGTAGTTATAGTTTTTGGCAACCGGAAAGCCGGCAGCGATGATGTCGAACTGACAATTAACAATATTCCGTTTACCGATGCCGCACTGGCTCATTACCGGATTGACAGTACTCACTGTAATCCATATGCAATCTGGACCAATGACAGCGTACCACCACCCGATACTCTGGAACTTCTCAGGAATAATCAGGAACCCGGATATCTACAACCGGTTGAACAATTAACAATCGAAAATGGTACCCTAACACATAATTTCCACTTTCCGGAAAACGGTATGAGCCTCGTCGTGCTGAGTGGAAAACCTGCTGATCAACCGCCGGAAGTTACTAATGTCACTGTTGAAAAATTCAATGGTGTCTATGGTCCTGAATAC
>JANQEY010000215.1 GCA_028278125.1 bacterium
TCTATCCTCGCGATGTTTCACCTCGCTGATATCAATATTTTCTTCCCTGTATTCGTGGTTATTCTGGTCAAAGTTATCGAATAGTTCATTGACCTGTTCTTCACTGAATGATTGGAATAAATCGACCAGGACAGGCGCGAGTCTTGTGAACATGGTTGCGGTAAACTCATTGACCTTTGTCTGAATAAGTTGAAGTTCGCTTTCATCGAAACCGTTACTACTGGACGATGCGGCCCAGCTTAGAAAATCGGCATATACGGGTAATTGTTCAGTCCGATGCCATTTAAGGTATTCATCGAGATGGTTCTCGAAAATGACTTCCTGTTCAGCTGTCAATTCTACGTAATCATCGACGTGCCACGGTACAAGCCAGTCGAGTTGGTTGTAATAGAACTTAACCGTACAACCAGAGAGAAATAGGACAATGGCCAGGGTGAAAATAGGTGCCAGAGAGCAATTTTCTCTATTATTAGGAATTGTCGGCCTCTGACCCATCATCTTCTTTTTGCTGTAACAGTTCCGTTTTTTCCTCAGGGTCCGGGTCAGGGGAGCCTGCAAATATTCGGTACATAAAATAAATAGTAAGCAGACCGCTGATACCGACAAACAGACCAGCTACTAAACGGGGGCTAAACTGGAGTAGAAGGACAATAAGGATAATTGCCAGTATTAGATAAAAGATTTTCATTTGGTTGACTCAAATGCCGCAACAGTACCTGCATATTCGATGTTTTATATATAGCATGAAATGAATAAAGCCATCGGATAAATATCCAATGGCTTATTTAGTGGTTCGAAAACAATGGATTAGCCTTTAAACTCGTCTGATTGAGCGTCCGATATTACTGATAAGACTGGATGAAATACGAAAGAAGCCGTATAACTGATGATAGATGAATATCTTGACCTACGGTTTATTTGATACCGAGGACTGGAGTCAGTCCCTGGAAGGTAAGTTTCTGCAACTGACATGGAAGGGGCAGGAATACATGCTCTTCGCTCAGCGTGGGGTCCATCGCTACCATAATCAGGTCCTGGCACACTTTGCTGAAAGCCACGCAATTCCTTATCGCTGGATTACGCCTGAACAACTCGTTACGGAAGACCCTGAACTACAAATCGGTGGCGGTGGGCGGTTCCAATTGGACCTCGACAAACATACTCTGAAGGTGTGGGATAATTCTCAGGCTTATGGACGCTTTAATGAAAATGGATTGATAGAAAAGCTCATCGCTGCAGGGCCGCCCTGGGATAGTCTCAGGGTCACCATCGCCTGATAGACAAAAACAGGGTCAGAGAGCAATTGTTTCTAATATTAGTAAACATTGTGCTCTGACCCTTATTATTAAGAGACAAATAGTGCAATCTAAACCATTATGAAAAAACTCCGTCTGCTTTTTGTTGGCATCAGCATGCTGTTACTCAGCGGGTGTAAGGATGCACTAATTCGGAACTTTGCTTTTTACCCGGAAAGGGTTGCGACAGATATGCGGACCGAACTGCCTGGTGTGTCCGAAGTGTTCCTGACAACTTCAGATGGTGTGCGTATACACTCGCTTTATGTTGAACAAAAGGGTGCGAAACAGGTCGTGCTATTTTTTCATGGCAATGCAGGCAATGCTTATCACCGCATACCAGATGCTGTTGCGTTAAGCCGAACCGGTGTCAATGTCATGCTGGTCAGTTACCGTGGCTACGGTAAGAGTGAGGGTATTCCCAACGAGGCTGGCCTGTACCGGGATGCAGATGCCGCCTATGAATATCTGGTCAATCAACGCCATTATGCCCTGAAGGATATCTACCTGCTTGGTCGCTCCATTGGCTCTGCTCCCGCCATCCACCTGGCGCAGGACAAAAAGCTGGGCGGAATAATCCTGATAACCCCTATAACGACTGGCAAGGAAATTTCCTCCATGATGGGCCTGGGCTGGATGACCTGGATGATGAGCCCCTTTTTCGACAACATGGAAAAAATCAAGAGGATAAAATCACCCGCGCTGGTTATCCATGGCGATGCTGACAGCATTATCCCATTCGGTATCGGGGAAAAGGTCTACCAGGCTGTGCCAGTAGAAGACAAGCAGTTCATACGCATCAAGGGTGCGGGACATAACGACCTGACGCTGGTAGCAGG
>JANQEY010000242.1 GCA_028278125.1 bacterium
GACGAAAATAGAGAAAATTAATTCAGCATTTCTCCCTTTAATTTACTAACCAGTTCCTTTACAGCCTTGTGCACTATTTCAATCCTGTCCTGATCACTCGTTCGCATAATGATATTGACACCTAACTTTCCTCTTCTGAAAAAGGGATAACTGCCAATACTGACATCAGCATACTGTTCCTGGATTTTACCCAGCCCCTCCGCCAGAGTACCCTCGGTAAGGTTTGTAATGACACTCTTTGTAATGACCGGAACACCACCTGTTAACCTGTCCGTTATACCCTCAAACATCGCCTGCATAATTAACGGGACTCCCGGCAGTACAAATACATTTTCCAGTTGGTATCCCGGTGCGCCGCTGACCGGATTATCAATTAAATCGGCACCCACAGGAATATCGGCCATTTTAAGCCGGGCCTCGTTAAGCTTTCCCGGTTCGTAATACTGATCCATTGCCGCTACTGCTGTCGGGTTTCGTTCAAGCTCCGTGTGAAACAACCTGGCAATCGAGGCTGACGTTATATCATCGTGTGTGGGGCCGATCCCGCCGGTGGTAAACACATAGGTATATTTTTGCCGGCATTCATCTACTGTGGAAATAATGGATTCCTCATTATCGGCAATCACACGTGCTTCATCCAGATAAATACCCAGTTCATCACAACGTTTTCCAAGATAGGACAGATTGAGATCCTGGGTTCTGCCGGAAAGTATTTCATTTCCGATAATGACAACACATGCAGTTATCCTCTTCTCCATAAACACATCGAATATGGTTATATAATGAGATGATGTGCTTTTCAGGTTTAACTTGCAAGTCAGAGGTCAAAAAAAACTTATCCCCTTCGTGAGATGTAAACTCTTTTATTCTGAGTTCTTAACCATACTTACTCAGGCCGCCATGATGGCTTCTATCATGTTTTTTACCGATTTCGGCTCAAAGGGTTTATCACAGATAGCGGATACACCGGACTGTTCTACCGCTGCCAGTTTATTCATGTCCCCTTCAGTCGTGACCATTAATATGGGCACGGCCGGCTGCTGACTGGAAGTACGGATATACTTGATTAGCTCCTTGCCGTCGACTTCAGGCATATTGTAATCAGTGACAACCAGATCAAAATAGGTACCGTCGATAAGAGGTATCGCCTCCTTCCCGTCACCTGCTTCAAAAAAATTTTCTATGCCCATCATTTTCAATGTCCTGACAATCTGTCCCCGGGCAAATTTGCTGTCATCCACTACCAGCACGTTTAACTTTTCCGGTTCAAAGTGATCCAGTTGCAACTGATCCATATCAAGATAATCTATGGTGGTAATCAGTGCTTTTTTCAATTCTGAAGAATTGAACGGTTTTGGCAGGATTGCCGTGGCACCGGCCTGGCGTATAGGTTCAAGCTGATAAAAATCCGTCTCCGAAGAAATGAGCATAAAGACCAGTTCATGATTCTTCTCTTCTATTCTTATTGAGGTCACCAGTTCAGCACCGGTCATATCAGGTAAATACATCGCACTGATCATTAAATCAGGGGTGGAATTTCTTAACTTTGTGACGGCTTCCGTTCCATTAGATACCCATTCATAGTTATCGATCCCCAGCTCTTTGAACTGATTGGCGATAATTTTTGACTGGGCATTTGAAGGTTCCACCAACAAAATAAATAACTCTTTGATATAACTTGTCATGCCAAAATATCGGTAACCTGTTAAGGAAGCCCTTAATAGCGGAGTTTCCGGAAAAACAAAGCCGGTATAAAGTCAGGCTTATTTTATCCCCATTGTCAAAAGTATAGAGATCTTTAGTGGATTTTGTTAAAGATTAGGAGGATATGCTTTGAAGAATAACGGTATGCGGGAAGAGCAGCGTCTTACTCTGTTTGGAAGCGGGAAAATCGACAGGTTAATGAGTAATAAAACCGTATAAATCAAATCATTATGCGGCCTGGGCGGGAATGCTATTCTTTACTTCCTTCACGTTATTATTTTCATCCAGATAGATCAATGTCGGTTTATAAGCGCTGATTTCCTTTTCATCAAGATTGCCATAACTGCAGATAATAATACGGTCACCCGGGGTCGCTTTATGTGCAGCCGCACCATTCGCAGAAATAATTCGAGAACCATTTTCCGCACGTATGGCATAGGTGGTGAACCTCTCGCCATTGCTGATATTGTAGATTTGTATCTGCTCGTATTCGTGAATACCGGATTTATCCAGCAATTCACCGTCTATCGCGCAGGATCCGTCATAGTCCAGTTCGGCGTGGGTAACACAAGCCTGATGCAGTTTTGCTTTTAGTACTGTTATATTCATTGATTCATCTTTGTTGCTATGCAATATACTAGTATTGCTGATTTATAATACCATTTCAATTTAGCAGGGTTTGCCTGATTATTCTAAACTGATTTTGATGTTATCTATCAGACGGGCGGAGCCGAGCCAGGCTGCAACCAGAACGGCGAGCTGCCGGTCGCCCGGCTCCGGTTCAGCAAGATCTTCCGCCCGCCGGATACTGAAATATTCCGGTTTAAATCCCGCGTCTTGAAGCTTATTCATACCCGCGATTTCGATCTTCGACAAATCACC
>JANQEY010000297.1 GCA_028278125.1 bacterium
CCACCATAGTCATGAATTTATAATGTTATGTAGCCTGGGTTGGCTTTGGTCCACCGTAGCTTTCCTATCTATCGTTGCTTTAACGAAGATGGAAACGAAGGAGGATGCAACCCAGGAGAATAATCTATTTCATTAATACAACTTTCCTTAGTTCATTCAGCTTACCAGGAACTTCGGTGTGGATGAAGTAAATACCGCTTGAATACCCTGACGCGTCGAACACCAGGTTATGATATCCCGCCTGGTGTTTACCAGATGCCAGGCTGGTAACTTCCTTGCCGAGGACGTTGTAGACCGTCACATTCAGATCAGATGCCAGAGGCAACGCTACCTGCAACGACGTAACCGGGTTGAACGGGTTAGGATATGCCTGGGACACTTCAAATTCAGTCGGCATTCCCAGCTCAGTTTCCAGCATCCCGGTGAGCACCGGTGGCAGTTCAACGGTAAAGTTGTATCCTGTCCATGGATTACCCAGCGCGTAACGATCCCACTGGTTGATAACCGCAATCCGCCAGTAGACGGTTACGCCATCCGGAATTGTCCAGTCAAGCTCATTTTCAAGTACATCGATATACGGATCAGTAGTTTCCAGCGTAAACGGAGATTTTTCAACAAATACCTGGTCATCCGTCAATGTTCCCCAGAATCCGCCCTGTTCGGTCACCAGTTGGACAACTTCCGGCTGACCGATTGTAAACTGGGTATCGGTTGTGTATTCAACAAACGAGTTTGCGAAGTTTGAGTACGCTGAGAACTCAACACGGTAGTTAAGATCCCACGGCATAATCCTGATCACCATCCCGTCGCTGATATAATCAGCGTTAAATGTCATCAGTAAACCGTCGGTTTCCGACTGGTTTTCAATACCGATGGTAGCTGAATTTAACCTGTTTACCATCGATTCATATGTGAAGATTATTTCGCCATCTTCATATAGCAGTACCTGGAATGTATATTCGCAGTCGTCATAGGTATAGTGCGGATTTGCTTCCCATTGTACACCGAAGACACCAAGTGCCGCGCTTCCGCCCCAGAAAATCCCACTACCATTTTGCGGCGAGAGGTCATCCCAGAAGGGTGCGATCATCGCCGGGGGACCATCAGGATCTGGAATGGTCGAGTTGCTCCAGTCGCTTTCCGGGTCACCGAAATGGAGATAACCGTTTGCGCAGATCGTTACCTCGTTATATACCTGGTCGTAGAACGGGAAGTCGAAAGGTATAGTTACTGTTTGCCACGCTTCATCGGCGTCAGCTGCGGTTGAATATTCACCGAGGACGTCAATGTCGTACCATGTATATGACGGTCCCTGCATTTCATCTGAATCGATCCATTTATATCCGTACCCATCCGGTCCGCCGAAATCGTCGAGTTCAGCGATTCCTTCACCGTCACCTTCAGTTGATCCCTTCTCAAGGTCAATCCAGAGGTTAAATTCATCAGCCCTTTCTGCTGCACGATCCTGGATAGTTGGACCACCTGCTGCAAGAGCACCACCGGGCCAGTTCTGGTCAGTTGATGCTTCCCATGTAACCGTGACAACATCTTCAGGTACTGTTACACCATTTACAGGTGTCAGCAGGGAGAACGGTGTTGGTGGCAGGAATGAATATGCGGTAAACGACCAGACGTTTGACCACCTGCCTTCAGAATTAAGATCCTGGGCGTGAACTTTCCAGTAATATGTATTGTTTTCGTTCTGTGCTGGGAACCACAATTGCCTGAATTCAGTTTCCTCTTCAAGAACAATGTTGTTGAAGCTATGGTCCGAAGCTACCTGTACTGTGTAGGTAATCGGATCACCGTTTGGATCAATCGCCTCTTCCCAGGTCAATAGTACATTCTCATCGTTCTCGAAGATTGATTCATTATCTGGTGCCAGCAGGGAGAACGGGTATGGCCTGTCGCTGTTGAAGGCATTGATGTTTGTTGAGAACAGGATAGCCCTGCCGTCATCAACATCCGCCGAACCCGGGGTTTCCTGGTTCCAGTAGGAAATCAGCAAGCCGTCTGTCTGGTCACCGTTTTCAATACCGGTGGTGAAATATGGGACGTCAGTCCAGGAGCCGGAAGAATGGGTAAGTGTATGATACTGGAACAGTATTTCATTATCACCCGTCCATGTCTCATGACCTTCTTGGAGGTTGTAAATAATCATTTCGAAAGTACAGGGGTACGAGTTGTTTATATCTGTTACCTGGTACCATTCAATAATCAGCTGGTCACCGACCTCATCATAATACCAGTAAACATCATTACCACCTGAAGTCCGCCGTTCATCCCAATATGGTGCAATCATGTATTCAGGACCGATGGGGGAGGGGATAGTCCAGTTTCTTGGATTTCTCATGTCGCCCTGGTCACCCATGGAAACCATGCCGTTTGCTGTGACTGTTATCTGGTCAAATAATTCACCGTAATACTGGACAGTAAACGGTAAGTCCATTACTTCGGCATCGTCGACGTTATTTCCCGTATCACTGATATTCAGATCGGTTCCGTCAAAATCGTTACCGCCAACATTCGGGTTAATTTCTATCCAGTCATATACAGGCACCATTTCGGAATAATCGGTATCTGTGTTGTCGTAAGCGTAATAACCGTACCTGTCCGGACCTGTCGGATCGGTTGAACTTCTCTGTCCAATGGGAATATTCAGATGGACGGTATCGACCTGTGAAGATGATGTCGTTACGATCATCATCACACTTGCCTGGTGTCCGGGGAATGAATAGGAGTGTGCTTCGATAGTAAATTCTGTGCTTTCATCTTCCTGACCCACATTCATCTGCCCGAAAGTTGCTGTCGATTGAGTAACGGTCAGCATGGTATCAACGCTGACAAGTTCAGCTGTTGATTCTCCGGTCGCATTACTGTTACCAATGTTGGCTATGGTTACAGTCAAATCACGAGTCTGAGCCGGGTTAAGAACTCCACCTTCTATGGAGAAGTCGACATAGGCGAACTGGGCAGCGTTAATCGTCAGAGGATATCCATCGTTAAATGTACCAGCCGTAGATGTAAACTCAATTTCCAGGTGAGCTATCCATTCGTTCTGGGTTTCCGGATCGAGTTCTACGAGAACAGGCTGATCCGCAACTACAGTTTCACCGGCGTTTACATTGCCAAAAGATGATGTTCCGGTTATACTTTCGATAGAAAAATCATCACAAGTGATGGACGCTTCCACATCCTGCTGGGGTAGAAGGCCAAAGTTATTGGCGGTAATTACAACACCGACAGTTTCTCCGGATTCAGCAATTCCATTTCCGTTTCCAATTGTGCCTTCTGTATTATCATCAAGGATTGAGATGTCATGGTATCCAAGGCTGACAAGACCAACAGTGACGTTAACATCCCGCTGATAAGGTGCATAATTCTGCTGAGTAACAGTCAGGACACCCGTTCCGGTATTTCTTGTCGGAATGTACAACGTAGCTTGTCCGTCAGGTCCGGTAACACCTCGTGCAATAATTTCATCGTCATCCATCTTATAAAAAGTGACCCATGCTCCCTCAACCGGTTCGCCAGTCACATCATCAATTACAGTGACGGGATAACTGCTCTCGCCCACATTTACTGTAGTGCTTGCTGTTACATCGAGTGGTTGTGGAATAGCTGTCCAGATATATACCAGTGGATCACCCATCATATTGCACCACTGGTTGAAGTTAGAAACATCATTCGGGAGGTAACTGTTCATGTTCTGGTAGAGGTTATACTTGGCTCCGTATAGGGCTTGTCCTACGGTTGGATTACGTTGAACCAACATACTGAACCAGGCGCCACCGGTAAGACAGTTATTAAATTTTGTGTGGGTTCCGGTAGTGTGCATTCCCATTGCAACAATGCCACCTCGAGGGCTGTTTGCTGTTCCGGCACGCATCCAGACTTCGTTTAGCCCATCAGACCAGCCAGATGTCCAGTCTCCGGTGGCACATGTTATATCGAGTACTACCGGGGTCATAAAGCTGTTACTAAGATTGTTGATTTCAGCGGAACTTAATCCCGTACCCAGGTATCCACGATGACCGTACATACTTACACCATCGTTAAGATGATCAATGTCACGATCGGTTACATTTCCCAGGCCATCGTTGTACCAGGCTGTATCAACTTCAGCATACCCAATATCCAGCATAGCGTGACGGGCATACCTGCCCAGGTAAATTGTGGATGTACCCGACGAGGCAGAGTTGGCCGATACTGATCCTCTTACGTACCAGTCTGTATTGTCAAGATCAGGATCACGTTCATAGGCGAGAACCTTATTCGCGTAAACCGCCACATCACTTTCAGTTTCGACACTGATACGCCCATGAGCACAATCGATCAGCTGGTCGTTACCCACCAGCCGGCAATATTCATGATCACCATATCCACTACCGGGAGGTGTGCTGTAAATGCCTTCATTATCGCCGATTACAAGTACGTAGTCGAACTTCAGTTCGCTGTCATCCCAGCGATCCTGGAGTTCAGATTTTATGTTTGAAGCTGACCATGTTCCAATGTCGTCAGGGGTTAAATGCTCAATAATCCAACCCTTCTGAAGTTTCCACTCAAGCCATTCTTCCATCTCATTGATATCGAGAACGTTGGTTCTGGAAACTAGTTGAACTGCACCACGATATAAGGTGTATTCATCAAGTTCATCCTCATCCCAGTCCAGGAGTTGACGGTAAAAGGGAAGGAATGTTTCACTCAGGTGTGTAGGCCAGGAAAAAATGCTATTCCTCTCATCTTCACCTTCATAGGTGATGGCTACTTCTATATTGCTGTATACCCTGACTTCTCTCCTGGCAGTATTCACCTGGACAGGATACGTAGTTAAAGAACCTACCCTGAATTCTCGCATGACTGCAGGCTCACCAACCTCTGCCAGTAATCCCGGGAACCAGCTGTCTTCAGGGGTGGCAGAACGTATATAATCGTCGGGATTATCAATTCCCGCGAATACCGCGTAATCTATATCTGCATATGTTTCATATTCCGCATTGAGAATTTCAATCGTAACACCACTGCGAGGGGGTAGTCTGAACAAGCCACCAGTCGTTGGCACTAAAGGGAATCCCTCCATCTCCAGGTAGCCTGATCCCTCGTATTCAACTATGTCAACCGGCTCAGCATCATTCCCTACAGTAAACCAGGAAGGTTGATTTATCTCCAGTTGAATTGACATTCCATTGTTATCCTTAGTTACCTCTCTAGCTATCAGTGCGGGATTACTACCGGTTGTTTCCTCAAACATGGCACCAAAAACTCCCGAAACCGTCAGCAGCAGTAAAACGAGACAAAAGGTAAATCTCTTCATGAAATCCTCCGGCCACAACGTATCAAAGTTTAAACTCGGAATTGAATCAAATAAAAAATTGTTATTAATATGTTTAAAGGTTCCTAAATCGAGAAATAACCAGAATATATGACAATTTATCAAGTTAAATCCCAAAAAACCTAAATTCAAGGTGAAAGAATCAATATTTTAAAATTATTATATTAAAAAGCGCCCGTTTAAAAGTTTAAACGGACGCTTATAATCGACATCAATAATTTCTATCGTACAAGCATTACTTTTTGAATCTGGTCAAGTCTACCAGGTACCGTGGCACGAACAAAATACAAGCCGCTGGCTAACCCATTCGCATCAAAGACAAAGTTGTGATATCCCTGTGAATGATGACCATAAGCTAGTACTGATACCAGCTGACCGGTAACATTGTAAACCTGGACATTCAACTCAGCACTTTCAGGTAATCCGATTGTAACCGTAGTCTTCGGATTAAACGGGTTCGGGTAAGCGTTTTCGATTGAAAAATCATTCGGGACGATAATATCTATTACCCCAGGATCCTGCGTATATGTTTCATCGAACCAGCCTGTGATTTCCCACCCGGTCATATCATTCGGATTAAATCCGGTAAAGTCAGCGGGCCCATTTACGGGTAATTTACCGAATTCAAAATCCGCGCTCGCAACTGGACCATCAGGATGTTCACCAACTTTTGCAACGTATGAGTACCAGCCATTCGGTGCATTTGCAGGAATAAACTGCAATGGTGATGCATTGAGTTCAGCACCTGAAGGAAGTGTTAAGTTCGGGAACAGGTTGAGCGGACCGTAAGTACTTCCATTTGGTAAAATAACTTCGGTCCATGCATCGAAGGTATAAGGTCCATCAGTCACGTTTTCTACGTGTGCATCCCACTGGAAACTGCCACCCCATGCCTGTATAAATATAGGCGGATTAACAGGTGTCGCTGTCAGGAACAGTGGAGCTGGTTCACGATCAACCGCTGTAGTCCAGAGGATCGCACGGCCATCGTTAATATTCGCTGATCCCGGTGTATATGAGTTCCAATACGCCCAGAGGAGACCGTCTGTCTGGGTATGGTTTTCGATACCCACAGTGAAATACAAAACGTCCGCTGCATTCCATGATTCATTCGAAAGATTGTACTGGTCATACTGTGTTAAGAACTCAGTGTCACCTGTGGGTGTAATATGATCACCAACCTGGTCGTAGAAAATAATCTCGAAGGTATTACGGTCACCACCGCCGAGGTCCGGCATGTTATACCATTCTACAATGAATCGGTCGTTGGGTGCATCATAGTAGGAGAATACATCAGCGTTTCCGCCTACAGTCGTCAATTCATCCCAGAATACGGCTATCATGTCATTTGGCCCAAGTGGTGACGGGATTGTCCAGTTACGCTGGTTTCTAAGGTCAGACTGGTCACCCATTGCAATCCAGCCATTTGTGCAGACTGTCGCTTCAGTATAAACCTCACCGTAGTACTGTATCGGGAAGGGAAGGTCAATGGTTACTGCGTCATCGTTGTCGTCGCCGGAATCGTACAAGCCCAAATCAGTTCCATCGTAGTCGCTTCCCGGGGCGTTAGGATCAATTTCAACCCAATCAAAGACCGGGACTATATCTTCATAGTCGGTATCAGTATTATCAAAAGCATAGTAACCGTATGAATCCGGGCCTGTTGGATCACTTGTAGTTCTGGTACCAATCGGGATTGTTATGTATACAGAGTCAACTTGCGATGATGAAGTAGTAACAACCAGTATCGCATGTGCCTGGTGACCAGGGAAAACAGCTGCATCAGCCTGGATTGAGAGTGTTGATGTTTCCGCTTCCTGGCCAATCAGCATCTGAGGAATTGTGCCGGTTCCCTGGGTGACATTAACTAGTGGATCATCACAGATTAATTCTACTGAAGAAGTACCTGAAGCATTGCTACCACCAACATTCGTAATGGTAATATTCAGGTTTCCGGTTTCACCCGGATCGATAACACCAACGACATCAACTTCAACCATTGCGAACTTGGCTGACTTAACAGTCATTTGATAAATGTCATCGTAGGTACCCGCAGATCCGTCAAACTCAATGTCGATCAGTGATATCCAGTCATGCTGGGCTTCTTCATCGATCTCTACAAGCAGAAGGTCGGTGGATGTTGCAGAAATACCACCATTCATGTTACCGAAAGTAGCAGTACCGGACACACTGACTATCGAAGGATCGGTGCTGGAACCGGTAGCTGTTACGTTGTTCTGATTGAATAAACCATAATTTCTTGCAGTTATCTGTAAACCTACAGTTTCACCGGCTTCAGGAATTGAATTACCATTTCCGGAGGTTCCATCGTTGCCATCATCCTGGATATCAATATCTTCAACACCGATAATAAAAGTGGAAAGTGCAACTGTAACATCAATTCTATGAGGTGCATAGTTTGGTTGAGTAACGGTTAACTTGGCAGTTCCTGAATAACGTAATGGTGTGTCCAGGATAACCTCACCATTGCTTTCTGTAATACCCCTGGCAATAACCGTTTCGTCATCATCAACCTTGTAGAGTGTAACCCATGCTCCTTCAATTGGATCTCCCGTAACATCGTCTGTCACCGTTACCGGGTAAGAATTTTCACCCAGATAAACAGTAGATGATGCAGTAACATCGAGAACCTGTGGAATACCTGTCCAGATCCATACTGTTGGATCGCCCATCAGGTTCAGCCACTGCAGGAAATCATCCCATCCCCAGGGATTCGGGCTTTCGAAGTTGTTCCAAAGATTTATTTTAGCGCCGGTCAACGCGTCTCCCATACCGGGGTTTTGCAGAACCAACAGGCTTAGTGCCGTACCGCCGTTGAGGCAGTTGTTGAATCTTGTGTGTGTACTTGAGGTAGCAGTTCCCATTGCCCCGATAGCGCCGTTAGGATTATTTACACTCGATTCGCCCCGCATCCAGGCTTCGTTGATACCGTAACTTTGTGACCAGTTGCCGGTTCCACAGGTAACGTCAAAGACGATTGGAGTTTCTCCATCATTATTCAGGTTTTCGATTTCCCAGGAACTCAATCCGGTGCTAAGCCAGCCACGGTGGTTATAAAAACTTACGCCATTGTTTAGAGATGTGATATCCCTGGTGTTGACATTGCCACCACCATCATTATAGTAGTGTTCATAAACATCCGTATACCCAAGATTGAACATAGCGTCACGGCAATACCTGTTAACAAAGATTGATGAAGTACCGGTACTGCTCGAAGTGGCAGCTACACATCCTCTCAGATACCAGTCGGTATTACCAAGGTCTGGATCACGTTCGTATTCCAGCACTTTGGCGACATAAGATGCAATATCGGTAGTATTTTGTACTGAGATCCTCCCGACATGTACATCGGGAAGATCATCATTACCCGCCATGAGGCTGTAACCAAGGTCACCGGCGCCGTAACCACTGCTGGTACCCGGGTTTACTGCAAATGATCCGCTGTCATCGCCTATTATGACAACGTAGTCAAACTTTACTTCGCTTTCGTCCCAGCGGTCCTGAAGTTCATTCTTTATATTTGTAGCTGACCAGGCGCCAACATCATCATCTGTGAGGAAATCAAGAATCCAGCCCTTTTGTTCTTTCCATTCTATCCATTCTTCAATTTCGTTCCACAGGTTGACATCGTTTTCCATAACAACCTGGACATGACCACGATAAAGCTCGTACTGGTCTAGTTCGTTGTCATCCCAATCAAGGAACATCCTGTACCAGGGCAGGAAAGATTCAGAAAGATGTGTAGGCCAGTAATCGATTGCGTTCCTGTCATCCATGCCATCATAACGAATAGCGACCTGGATATTATTGTAAACCCTGACTTCACGCCTGGCGGTATTCACCTGGATTGGATAAGTCAGGAGGTTAGCAACGCGGAAATTGTGGAAAATTGCAGGCGAACTTACTTCAGCTATATTTTCCGGGAACCAGGAATCTACGGGTGCATTAGCTGCGATATATTCATCAGGATTATCAACGCCGGAGTAAACTGCGTAATCGACATCCGAAAATGTCTCATAGCTGGCTTCAATCACTTCGATTACAACACCACTCCTGGGAGGCAGCCGGAACATTGATCCTGTCATTGGAATCATGGGATGGTTTTCAATTTCCAGGACACCCCCGGCAGGAAACTCTACATAAGTGACCGGATTTTCAATTGAACCGCCACTCTTCCAAAGAGGGTGTTCGATGTTCAAAGTAAGGTCGATACCCTCTTCTGTGATTGCTTTCTCAGCAACCTGCAAAGAAGAGATCCTCTCATTTGAAGCTCTTTCAAGAGCAAAAACAGAGATACTAAAGACCACAACACAAATCAGTGCGAGAAAAACAGTCATTCTTCTCATTTTTTCCTCCAACCTCGACATAGTTGATCGTCTGGTCACGCAGTTGGTAATTAAATAATTAAACTGGGATTCAATTGATAAATCTCAATAATTACTGTCTGCCAGCGCTCCCGACATATACCCCACATGTTATACAAAAGTTATGTTTTTTAAGAAATAAATAAAGAATTTATCTTTTTGAGAAACCTGTTTAAAGTATCACAAGAATTAAATCTTCTCACTACTTCCTGAAGCTAAAAGGCAACCTTCAAGGTACGAAAATAACAAAATGAATGCAATTAATGGGCTAAATACGAAAAATACCAAAGATATTTATCGAGTATAATCAATTATTCAAATATTCAGAGTGATTTATATCACCACCCGGGATTTTTTAAGCCCCTGCTGGAAATTCGCTGTCTCGAAATAATGTCGGAGATAATTCCATTTGTTTTGGCACTATTTTACATAGACTATCTTTTTGATGATATTATTCATTCCAGGTATGGAAGTCCTGATAAAATACACTCCATTGGCTAAATTCTCGGCATTAATATCGAAAGAATGGGTTCCTTCCTGGTAATAATCATCAGTAATTATACTGACAACCTGGCCATTTATATTATAGAGAGCTATTTCCAGATTTGACGGTTGACTTACTGTTACGTAAAATTTAGCAAATGCATTAAATGGATTGGGGAATACCGCTGAAACATCCACATTTATATTATTCACTTCATTTGGTTTAGATACTTCTTCATCCTCTGATTCAATCAATATCCAATCTTCAAACCTCCAACCATCATACCTATGATCTGGGATATCCATCAGCAATGTTGTATTGGTTTTAAGGAAAGGGAAGCCATCTGTAGCTATAATTTCTTCAGGGTGCTGACCAATATTACAGCGTAATGTATAAATTCCCTGGGGTGCGTATGGTGGACAGAAGGAACGTGCCCTGAAACTGACTGTTTCCCCTCCAGGAATTACAAAACCGGTCAAGGACAGGGGCTCGAGTAGATCGCCATCCGGCAGTACAACCTCCAGCCATCCCTCCCCGGTGTAGGCATTAACAGATTGATTAGTTACGGTAATGTCATACACCAGGTCACCACCTTCAGGCGGGATTATCGGGGGTGCTGTAACAGCATCCAGCTCAACTGTAATTGAAGGAGCTACATCATCGAGGAAGATAAAATCTTTATAGTCCCAGTCCAGATGTAGTGGCCATTGATCATATAAATGAGGATCATGCTCACCTGTAATGGAAATAAACGCACTTTGGCCGGGTGGGGTTAAGTTTTCCGCAAGAACGGTATCAGCCTGAAATTCGATGGCTTGCTGATAAGTTCCATGATCTCCGATTTCTCTTGGTATATTTTTAAGATGCCTTAGTTTAAAAGCATTGTTTTCAACCACGATATCATCGATGAGAGTTACATGGTCTTCACCAACAAATGCCGGTACATCACCATTATCCCACCACCAGACAGGTTTATTGTTCCAGTTGACAAAGTAATCTTGGTCCAGGTTAGTTGCCTGGGGTAGTTCTTCAAAAGGAATAATCCCACCCCATTCTTCGCTTCCGTCTCCATTATGCGGCAGCCTTGGATCAACACCGTCTGTCCGGTCATTGTAATGTCCAAGTAGCCAATACTTCAGGGTACCGTCATTACCTGCGTAAAAGAAGTTATAACTGGCTGAAACCTGCCAGAGTAGTTCCTCAAATTCCTCTACATTTGAAGCTTTCCATGCATTGTAACCCCAATCAAATTCATTGATGGAATTTTTTACCGACATTTTTAAAGTGAATGCCTGCTGGTTGGGTAAATCATGGGTAATTACGGGACCGTGTACAGAATAATATTTAGTAAATGTAGTAGGTATATTCAGGACGTAAATAGTATCCTCGACGGTCTCAAACTCAACCCATTCGTCATTAAACAGGTATCTTTCCAGGGTGGTGTCCTGCAGGGTTTCAATGTAGAGATCGCAATTATCACTGTGTCCATTTGTTGCCGTAACGGCAAAATGTTCATTTCGTCCCGGAATGATTCCGGGTATACCTGGTATTATCGATCCAGCGATATGAAGAGTAGGGCAGAATAATTCGATTTCCATCAAAGTATTTGTGATAAAGATTTGTGGTTCTCCCATCTGCGGACATCCAAGCAGCATCGTACCACCTGACCGGGTTTTATTCTCACCAACCAATACAGCGTAACTTCCCAACCTGAGGTTCACATTGATGGATTTGAGAAAGTCATCTGCTTCTTTTCTTAATCTTGCCCAGTTTTCACCCACATGTGGTGAAACTCTGATACCGCAATATGAGTATTCCCTCTCCTCATGTAATGCAATTCCCTCGCCATGGATCGTTGTTGGAGCGGTAGGATCATTAATGGGTCTGTTCTCGTTGAACCATTCCCATCCATGCTCTTCAAGTTCCTGTAACCTTTCCAGTTCCTGGCCACCGATTGTACCTGAAAATACAAGCCGGTATTCCGAAATAGCGATACAGTCATAAGGCGTCCAGTATTCCATCTCGGTATAATCAAGTAGATCCTGCGGCATGTATTGAACAGGATCGCTGATAATTGAATCAAGGTAAGCATTTACGCCATCACTATAGGCATTTAATAAATCCTGCATATCCGCTGGGTAGTTCTCAAACTTTTCTACTCTTTCAGCATGTGACCATCCAAGTGTGCGGACAAGCCAATCGTTTTGATAACCATCGAGACCATAAACACTGGCTAATTTGCCAAGGGCTGTTTTACGTGTTTTTTCCATCTGGACGAGTCGATCACGAGCAGTCACAAAACCCTGTCCGAAAAAAACACCGTACTCTGTATCACCAACAATATGCGGGACACCATAATCATCCCTGATAATTTCAACATACGTTCCGTCCGGTGCCGGTAAGACTGTAGAATTAGCATCATTTATAATTGAAAAAATGGAGAGGAATGTAATCAATACTACAGAGATTGTAGTTCTCATTTTAACCTCGGAGATTGGCAAGCGATTCATTTTGAAATGATCGAAAAAGAACTTTATAACATAATGTGATAATACCCATGCTTCTCAGCAGTGAAGCATTGTTCCGCAGACGAGAATTTTAGAATTTTTAAGATAATTATAATGCTCGAAAATTGTCAAGTTTAAATCTAAGAATTTAGATATTTTGGGTTTTCAAGCTTATGCTAAATTAAGTATCAACCTTGGCTTAACTGTTCAGGTACTATTCTCGTAAAATTGAAAAAGCATCCACAATTTGTGGATGCTTATATTATAAATATCAAATATTAAATTAACGATTACTATTTCAGCAGAACAATTTTTGCCAAATCAATCTTATTGTCGCTTGACATAGCGCGGACAAAATATACCCCGCTATTCATATTTTTCCCGTCAAAAATTACTTTATGTGTTCCCGGGCTGACCTGTCCGGAAAAGACACTACTCACTTCTCTGCCGAGCAGATTGAAAACATTAATCTCGAGTCCTGTTGCTTGTGGGATTGAGATCGAGATGGTTGTTGTATTGTTGAACGGATTTGGGAAGACTTCATTGATTTTAAATATTTCCGGTACTGAAGAATTCGAATATTCGCTTAGATCCGAATTATCGAATACCCATTCAGTTGATTCCCACCCCGACACATTCAGATGCCCCATCATCGGCTGGTCTAATGGGAGCTTGCCAAATTCAAATGTATCCATCGCTAAGACTGTTGGGTAATCACCAACTTTTGCGATGTAGGTATACATACCATTCGGAGCGGCTGCCGGGACAAACTGGGTTGGATTTGCAATTAACACTTGCCCGGGTTCCAGGGTTAAATTCTCAAATATATTCAGTGGGCCATATGGATTTCCATTTGGCAGGATCAATTCAGTCCATGCATCAAATACTACTTCATCCTCGGAAACATTCTCGACATTTGCGTTCCAGTCAAAGCTACCGCCCCAGCTGTCTATAAAAACCGGTGGATTCTGTGGAGTAGCTGTTAGGGACAGGATCTGGCCACCCTCGGCATCGAGATGTGTTTTTGCAGGGTAGGACCAGTCAGAGTAATGATCCTGTTCATCAATCGAACGAACTGAATAATACCTGTCTTCGGGTTCAACCAGGAGCGGGAAATTGACCAGCAATTCTGTCGGAATGTGGTTTTCTGCTATTAGAGCTGCAGAATTAAAAGAGGTAACAGGTGTTATGTCATCAATGTATATTCCGTCTCCGAACACATAACCGTCAGTTATGTATGCGAAACGAAGCCGCATGTTTTCACCAGTATGGTCATCCAGGTCAAAAACACCTTCAACCCAGCCGCCGGAAGATCCTGTGATACCATTTCCTAGGTTTGTACCATTAGGATTCCAGTTTGTTGTAATGTTGCCGGCGAGATTGAAATATGGACCATTATCAAAACTGGCCTGCACATACGCGTAATCCCAGTTGCTTTCAATATCATACCAGCACTGTATTACCAGTTCATCACCAGCACCGACCTCATATTCCAGCATCGTAGTCATATAGTTATAATAGCGGTTTCCCGTGTTCGAGTAATAACTGTATGCACCACTATGGCTGAAACCGTTGTATTGTTCGAAACCGTTAAAATTCCAGGAGGGATTGTCATTCTCCGCATCGTCAGAGGTAGTAATTCCACTGTACTCAATAACATCGTACGCCATCGGATCATTTCCATATGGATCTTCGTCGGTGATCCAGCTGATCTCGAAGTTCGTGTCAGCAGTGTCGGGTGCGGTCACAACCGGAACTGGAGGATTTCCCAAGAGTAATGGATTACCACCCCATTCACAGAAGGTTAAAAGCGGTTCTTCCTGTTCCTGTGATAACGGTTCGATACGATCAAGATCAGGCCAGAATCCATCCCATGAATTACCAACCTCGAAAACAAATGAAAAAATTCTGTTATCTGCTCCACCTTCCATCCAGTCGGCAGCATCACCGTTAACTGGATAAAGTACCTGTGGACAGGTGCCAACTTCCCAGTCGAGGGTGAGGTTCATAGCCTGGGCGAATGAGATGTAAATATCTAGGTATTCTGAGTCTATATCTGGATCATAACC
Source organism: bacterium (assembly GCA_028278125.1). Next base: position 14,778 of record JANQEY010000297.1, read on the forward strand.
AAAGGGGAAGATGATCATATCACCATGAGAATGGTAATTAATGCATGAAACAAATTCCCGTGAATTAACAAAATCTATCACAACCTGTGTTTCAGGTTCAGACGCTGGAGAATCTCCACGGTAGGTTTCGCTCCAGACATAAGGAGATGATCCCTGGTTATCAAAACCCCACATGAAGGAGAAGTTTCGATTCAGGTCAACGCCATAAAGCACGTTATCGATATAACGTTTATTTTTTCTCCACATCCCGCCACCGTTGGGATGAGTTTCTTCGTTGTACAGATAACCGTCAGGATTGATAACAGGTAGAACCCAGATTTCTCTCTCATTGACAATATCGGTTATTCTTTGATCTATGCCATAGTTATCAGCCAGGAGTTCACAGAAGTTCATAATTACATAGGGAACAATCACTTCCCTTGCATGAATGTTTCCATTTATAAACACTTCAGGTTCGTCTTCATCGATTTCAGGATTGTCGGATATTTTGAAAGCAACTAATGGATTATCTTCAAGCGAGTAACCGACTGTATCAAGTTCGCTGGTGATGTCTGGATTATCTGCTACAAAATCGTGCATCCAGTCACTGATCTCGCTGAATGTCGGGTATCCGCCCATATCATCAAGTTCAGTGTCCAGCCGGCTGCGGTAATATTCCTCAACATTATCTTCGACTATCGTGTAGGTAAGTCCAAGACTGTTTAATCGTTCAATCGACTCCGGCCAACCAACAATCACCGCATGATCTCTTTGCTCATCCTCAGCAGGCATTATATCAAATTCGGCCAGAAGAAACTGGTGTTGCGATATGCCGTCAGGAAGATAGACGTCAAGCAAAGGAGTAGATAGGGAACTCTGAAATGATAAAACCAGCATCAGACTAAAAAGAAGAAGAGTGTAACGTGCTTTGGAGCTGTTCATAAGTCGCCTCCAATCCATAAATCGTGAATTATAAATGTAGAAAAAATATAGTTTAATGATGAGAAACTGCCACCACGAACATATCCCAAAAAATACGAAATCGATATTGTGATTACAAGTTTATTCATGATTTAGAAAATAAAAATCCGCCGGTTGTCAAACGGCGGATATAATAATCGTTATTTATGGAAAGATTATTAACGTACGAGTATGACTTTCTGTACCTGGTTCAATTCACCCGGCACCAGGGCATGTACGAAATACAGTCCGCTGGAAAGGCCATGTGCATCGAAGGTGAACTGATGATATCCTGCATCGAAGTAATCATTGGCGAGAATCGCCACCGTCTGTCCGAGAACATTTGTAACAACCAGGGTCAGCGATGATACATCAGGCAGTCCGATTGAGACGGTCGTTGTCGGGTTAAACGGATTCGGATACGGTGTTTCGAAGATATAGTCCGTGGGGATAGCATTGCTGAACTCCGGTGTATCCAGTTCATCAACTTCAATGAAATCGGTCAGCACCCAGCCGTCAGCATTAAAATTACCGGCAACTGTTGGACCAGCTACAACAATGGTAAATGGGAATGTTTGTTCAGCAACAATATCTCCTGCCCAGTAATCACCGACAACAGCATGGTAGGTGTAGACACCCGGAGGTGCGAAACCGGGAACAAACTGGTTAGGTGCTGCTACAAGGACACCACCATCGGGCAACATCAGACCTGTGAACAGATTTAGCGGCCCATACGGCATACCCCATGGAAGTGTCAATGCAGTCCATGCATCAAATGTATAGGGACCGCCTGATACGTTCTGGACAAACGCGTTCCAGCCGAAGGTTCCTGGAGGATTAAGGATCGTCGGATCAACTGCTGGCCATGCATTCAAGATGAGTGGTGGAGGTGGTCCGCCACCAACATACATATTGTGAACAACAGTCTGGCAAATAGCGTAATCGTTGGGATCACCCCAGTATAAATCCCTTGCCGAACTGGTGAACCACTGTAAATGACCGCTACCTACATCCTTGGTAACCAGGATTGGATGACCGTCTCCATTCTCTGCACCTACCCAGTCAAGTGGATCATCTATCCGGATCATATACCAGCTTGCTGAATTATTAACGTAGTTATAGAGATTCGGTAATCCTTGAACCAGCGGATGACCGGCATCAATAACCGATATATCCGGATCAATTGCATTTTGGACCCAGCCTGTCACCCCTGTATGGTCTATCATGGCTGTAATGCCATCATAGAATGCCATCCAGTTTGAACCGCCATAAATATTTAGCATTCCACCATTGTTGATATAATCAACCATGATCTGTACATCGTCAGCAGTTGGTGTACCACCATCCATTGCCAGCATAACTGTCAGGTAACCAATAAAACCGAAATTATCCCAGTCACAATCCGCGTCATGGATGTAATGATAATTGACACCGGCATCATCCATTGCCTGCATCACTGAATTATTCACAGTGTGCGATGCCCAGAGAAGGTTGCGTGTATGACGGGAGAGACTATACTCAATAGTAGTTGGAATTAGTAACCCGTTGCCGTATCCAAAGCTTTGACCATATTCCATAGTTAATGTATGAATAAGAACATGACCTCCATTGGGACCAACATCATACTCAATCATTGTCGGTTCACCCGCAGTTGTTTCCAGGATAACATCTGCATTTATCGGGTAACCGCTTAAGTAACCATGATTACATTGATTTCCAGTAATTGGATCAGGCATGTTCATAAGAATCGGGTGCTCTGGCCAGACTGCCCAGTTATCCGGATCGTTATAAATACCAAGATCCCAGGTATAACCTGTACCATCCCATAGTTCCCATTGCGGGGAATGAGCGTTAGTTGCACCGTTGAACTGGAGCCAGCCACCACCAACGACATAATCTTCCAGCGTATTCATGTATAACGCCAGGTTGTTATAAAATGTCTGATCCTGTTCCGAATTAACTATTACAACGTCGTATCCGGAGAGGTCTAACCAACTCAAGTCAGCAGAGCCGTAAACTGTATAATCAATTTTCCAGCTCCAATCGAGGTGGTCTTCAACTCCATTTCCCCACCAGGTTGGATCATCCATGATAAGTGCGACATCATACATTGGGGTAACGAGATCCATGGTATTATACTCGATATCATCGACAACGAGTACGGTTCCATCGAAATACAGTTCAACTTTTGCGATATCATCCGCTACTATTGACATATTTTGCGCAGCAGTAGTAGAGGTAATCCAGTCCGAACCAAGCCAGTTGCCATCAACATCATACGCATAGAGCCAAACATCTCCACCCGAGGCATGTCCTACATTCATGGATACAGACGAAACAGGTTCATAGAACAACATGGTTTGCGGTCCCTGGGGAATACCACCATCCATTAAAGTAGCACCTGTATTAAAACAAAGTGCGTTTGGTGTGCTCATACCGGTGACAGTGAATGATACATAATCCAGTAGAGCACCACCATCCAATCCGCCGGGTCCCTGGAAAACCACACCCTCGTAATAATATTCATGTGTCAGGCGGATGGTATTTACGAAAATTGTTGGTGCGCCAAAAACATCATCAAAATTAACGGTATGCCAGGTGTCCAGTTCGTTATAATCGCCCCTGTATTCATCCCTCACTATATCCGGGGGAGGTGTCATACTGGGTATGCCATCAACGACATACGGAGCATCAATAATTGCCCTCTCAATTGCTACCATTTCGGGTTGCCAGGAATCAGCAGATGATGGTGGGAAATTTGTCTGATCAATATCAGGCCAGACAAATTCTATCGGCGGGACCTGTTCTTCAAGGGCTGGTTGAACGTTTTCGGCAGTACCAGGCGTTGTTATCACATCTTCCGCCAAGGCGAAGGAATACGATAACATAAGGCAGATTACTGCCGCCAGAATTACTAATTTCTTCATGGGTTCCTCCCAAGTTGAATGAGTGATGAACATAACCGCGCTAAGATGATTTTATCTAAGGTCGGCTATTCCATTATTTCAAAATGGGAATGCTGGGTGTGATAATTCTAGTATGCAGGCGATCTGGAAACGTTAATAGTTCATTCAAGCATTCCGGCTACCGATTTCAATGTTCCGAATTACAGGAAGCCAGTAAATTAAACACTCTCCAATTGTAATTCATTAAAAAACACAATTAAAGAGAAAAGGTTTCAACGAAACCATGCCAGAAAGATGTTTCCTCAATTATAACTGTTGTTAGAAGATCAAGATGTGGGCAAGTCTAATATATAACTACAATAATTATAAGAAAATACGTAAAACAAGAAATATCCAAAAATCATCAATTGAAAATATTGAGGAATTCTACCATGAATCAAGGAAAATCCCTGTTTTTTTTAAATAGTTTTAGTCTCGAGAGGTATACAATTAACACCACAAAATAAACTAAATAAAAAATCCGCCGGCTGTGAAACCGACGGATTATTTAACATTGATATGTTAAGAAGGATTAACGGACAAGCATAACCTTTTGTACCTGGTTCAATTCACCCGGGACAAGCGCGTGGACGAAATACAGACCACTTGAAAGTCCGTGAGCATCGAATGTGAACTGGTGGTATCCCGCATCGAAGTAGTCATTGGCGAGGATTGCAACAGTCTGGCCAAGTACATTGGTCACTACCACTGTCAGTGATGATACTTCCGGCAGACCGATTGAGACAGTCGTTGTCGGGTTGAACGGATTCGGATACGGTGTCTCGAATTTATAATCTGTCGGGACGGCATTGCTGAGTTCAGGTGTGTCAAGTTCATCAACTTCGATGAAATCGGTCAATACCCAGCCATCAGGATCAAAGGTACCGGCTACAGTCGGACCGGCTACTATCACTGTGAATGGGAATGTCTGCTCAGCGACGATATCTCCAGCCCAGTAATCACCAACCACCGCATGGTAAGTATAAACTCCTGGCGGTGCGAAACCGGGTACAAACTGGTTAGGTACAGCAACGAGTACTCCACCATCGGGTAGTGTAATTCCTGTAAAGAGATCGAGTGGACCGTAAGGCATTCCCCATGGGAGTGTCAAGGCAGTCCAGGCATCAAATGTATAAGGGCCACCTGAAACGTTTTGTACAAACGCGTTCCAGCCGAAAGTTGTTGGAGGATTGATGATCGTAGGATCAACTACCGGTGTTGCTGAAAGGAACAATGGTGAAGCTGCTGCTTCAAACATATTATCGATGATTGTTTCGAGAATATCAAAGTCGCCTGGATCTGTCCAGTAGATATCCCTGGCAGAATTTGCAAAATGTTTGAATACGCCAGCGCCAGCGTTCTTCGTGAGAAGAATTGGCCAACCATCACCATTCTCTGCGCCTACAGCTGCTAATGGATCATTAAATTCCAATACATAATATGCAGCGAATTCATCAACAAAGTCATACGTGTTCGGTAAACCCTGTACAAGGGGATGAAGCGGATCGGTAATAGTCAGATGTGGTGTTGCTGAGATATCCCATCCATACAAGCCTGTGTGGTCAACGATGTCCTGCATTCCATTGGAGAATGTTGCTGAATTAGAGCCACCGATCAGATATAGCGTTCCGCCACCGGTGCAGTAATCAACAATTGCTTGCATATCGTTGACGCCACCAATACCACCGTCCATGGCGACAAGAACAGTCTGGTAAGAATTCAAATCTACGTTTTCCCAATCATTTGTCTGAATATGATGATAGGGGATGCCAAGGTTGTCCATAGCGAGCAACACGGAAGTTTCAATGGTGGTAGTTCCTAAAACCAGGATTCCACGGTAAAGACCATAATTGATCAGGTTTGGAACGATCAGACCAGCGTTATCACCGTAGAAGTTATACAGGTATTCCAGTGTCATTGTTGAGACAATGACCATTCCGTTACCGTATGAATATTCAACAGTTGTAGGATATCCATCAGTGGTTTCGGTAATAACTACGGCTTCTTCCGGGTAACCATCCACGTATCCATGATTTGCATGAGCTCCTTCAAGCGGATCTACCGTACCCTCAAGGATGGGATGATCAGGGACAACTGACCAGTTGTCAAAATCGTTATATGCAGCATCGTCCCATACTTCTGTCGTACCGTCCCAAAGTACCCAGGGGGTTCCATGGTCGTTGGTACCGCCATGATACTGCAGCCATCCACCGGCAGCTACATAAGCTGCGAGGTGATCAGTTGCCGCGTTAAGGTTAGCGTTAAATGGATCATTCTGGTTACCTTCGACGATCACGAGGGTATAGCCGGATAAATCAGTAGCTGCTACATCAGCTGAAGCAATTACATCATAATCAACACCCATCGCGATCATTGATTCTTCATTTCCATTACCCCAGAAGGAGGTATGATCTTTAATGAGAGCAACCGAGCCACCCGGTTCTACTTCCATCGTGTTCCATTCTAAATCATCGATCACGAGATAATCGCCGGTGAAGGATACCATCACATGGCCAATATTGTCAGCAGTGTATGATAATTCCTGCATTATATCATCACCGTAAATTGAGCTCCAGCCCAGGTAATTGTCGTCCACATCCCAGCAATCAAGGTAGACCCATTCAGCAGGCCAGAGATCACCGGATCCTACCAGCATTCTGACTTCACTAACCGGATCATCAAAGTATATATATTCGGGACCCTGTGGTATTCCACCGTCTTCCATCGTCAGGTTGACATTAAAGCAAAGGAAATTTGGTGAACTGTGGCCGGTTACCCCAAAGTTCGAGAGTTCGTTTAGTACTGCTCCACCATCATGTTCACCTGTTCCGTAAAATGTTACACCCATATGTGTGTATTCATCATATAACCGGACAGTCTGGGAAAAAGCCGAGGGAGCGTCAATAATATCATCAAAATCGATAAGATGCCAGGTGTCCAGCTCGTTATAATTATCATTGTACCGTCTTTCGATAATGTCGATAAGCTGTGGTGGTGTCATGCTGGGACCACCGGCTACAATGTACGGGGCTTCCGGAACTTTGATAGCTGTCTGATCAGCTACTACATTCTGCGGATACAGGTATTCTCCCGATGATGTCCGCAGTGTTGCCGGGTTGATACCTGGCCCTTCAAATTGCCTGGGACACACTTGCTGCTGTGTTTCCAGGACCGTTTCATTATTTGCGGTTGCCGGTGACGATGAATCGTCAGCAATTGCCAGCGCAAAAGAAAAGAGCAGGCAGGTCAGAACCGCAAAAACTACTAACTTCTTCATGGATTCCTCCGATTTGAGTGAGTGTAATTTAACCGCAAAGATATTTAATCTTCATTCGGTTATTTTCAGTTCATAGCGAGAATGCACAGGCAAGCGAATCGAGTATGCACGTGATCACGAAACAAAAGGATCTATCCAAAGCATTCCAGCTTAAAAATCCCAAAGGTGTTTCGAAAACGTATGGTAGAACAGAGTTCTACCTTAGCAATAACTTTTAATGAATAGAGATATTATAAGTCGATCGACACAGTACGTTGTACTTCAATTCCTGAGGCAATCGCTCCCCAATCCCTGCTTCTGGTGCTACGATTACAAATGGTAAGCACTATTATTTGACTGTAATTATTATAAATAATTATTAAATAACGTAAAATCCCAAATAAACGAAACAAAGATAATACTGCTTTTTAGTACTTGGCAAGCAAAAATAAACTTTTCACAAAATATTCGTTGGCTCGAGAGTTAGCTCAATCTTATTCGATGTAAAATAAACATTGTTGTTTAAGTTATTTTTCAGGAATTTGCTATTGTTATGCATATTCATAAATAGTCTGCTGTTAGTTATATTGTTCATGAACATGAAGAATTGAGGATTTTGTATTACTGCTCAGTGGATATTTTTCTAGTATATCCAGGGGAAAATATTTGACTACTCTTAAGGAAATAGAAGAGGCTGTAACATCGGGTGATAGCAGTTCTTTTATCCGTCTACTTGTTTTGCTTGCGGAAGCCATGAGCGCCTGGCGAAAAGATGGTTCCCTTTCGGGTAATATCAATTCGATGCGTAAGAACTTTGACTCTGGCTTTGGTGATAATATTTCTGAAGTTTTAAGAACAGTTGCATTGCCTGCCGAGGCGAAGGGAGTATCCGGAAACTGGGTGCAGACCTTTGGGGGCTTCAAAGTAACGCTGGATGGTAGACAGATAGATTTTTCCAGGTGGCGTTCTAAAAAAGCTGTTGACCTTATGGCATTTCTTATACTTAAGTATCCTAACGCCGTCCACAAGGAAATGTTAATAGAATTTCTCTGGCCTGAAACAGAACCGAACCTTGGGATCAAAAGGCTGCATCATGTAATCAGCGAATTGCGGCACTATCTTCAACCGAAGGTATCAGGATACATGCGTAAGCAGTATATCCATTATGAACATCATGAATACAGGATATCCCTGGGTGAGCCCGACAAAGAGATCATTGACCATGTTCTCTTCGAGCAGATAACACAGGCGGGGAACAGGTTATGGTTGACCGGCAACCAGGAAGGCGCAAAAAACCTGTACAGCGCAGCGTTGCTGTTTAAACAGGGTGAACTGTTCCCCAAGTATCGATATGAGTCAGAATTTGAGGATCGCCGGGAACGTTTGAATAAACTCGAAGAACGGATCCTTAACAGGATGGGTGAACAACGAATTTAAGAGTCGTTTATTGATCTCTGGATCACCTTATCTCTATTAAATACGCTCCAAACAGACTATCCAATTACTTCGGATAGTTTTTTATTTTTACAGGTATTCATTTTGCAGTCTGGAGAATGGAGTATTAATATTGTGCTGACTTATTCTGTTGGATTATCCTGATGATGGATTTTCACTAAACATAATTAATCTAAATGTCATTGGTTAAATTAAATAATACAAAACATTACGCATTTAATCGGGTGTATGAAAATGCGTAAAGTAATCGTCTGGATATCCGGAATTCTAGTATTTCTGGTAGTCTATATAATCACACTTGTTGTATTATTAACCACACCTCCAATCACTAACCTCCTGGTATTCACAGCTGAAAAGTATCTGAAAGAAACAGGCTTGATACATGTGGAGATTGAATCCTTACAGATCAATCTGTTGAACAGCTTGAAGCTAAGGGGACTCAAGGTTTTCAGTCCTGATGAGGATAACAAGTTCTGTATCGTTGAAATTGAAAAACTTGACGCAAAATATTCACTCGGTAATCTTCATAACAGGCAATTTTTTCTCGAATCCGCGGTACTCAACGGTTTAAACGTGGATGTGCGACAAGATAGTACGGGGGAAGTAATTCTTCCTTTCCAGGCAATGGAACAGCAAAAGGTAAAGGAGAAGCAATCAAAACCGCCCGACTTCTCACTACTTGTTGGTAAAGCGGAATTGAAAAACGCAAACCTGGAGTATTCGGATAGTGCACTTCCTTTAAATACTCAATTACAGAACCTGAAAATATCCCTGGTGCAGCCATCTCCCGAGGTTTATTCATTTGAACTTGCCGCCGATACATTGAATGTTTCGTACCAGGGTATCGATAAAAATGTGTCGGGATTCTTTTTAACAGGTCAGATGGAAGGAACTGATCTTAATATTGATTCTCTTTCTTTTAGTTTACCGGGCTTGTCTTTAAACACCAACGCAGAAATTGATTTAAGTAGTGATCTTCCGGGAATGGTGGTAAAAACCGGTATGTTTATCGATGCCGGAATTTTAACGAGCTACCTTTCGGAGTTTATTCCCCAGGAACTGCCCGAGATTTACGGCAATGTAATTATCCAGGTGGGAATTGAAGGCAATCCTGAAAATCCAAATGTTAACGTGAAAGTCGATATTCCTTTCCTGGAAGTAATGGAATATTCAATTAAAAACGGCTCATTGAAAGCAAGGTACGATACAACCTCAATCAACCTGGATCGTTTATACCTGGAAATATTCAGTGGTAATATTAATCTGGATGGAAATGTAGAACTGGAAAACAACCTCCCCGTTTTCCACGACCTTAACCTGGATATTTCGAACATGGACATAAACGAAGCGGTGAAAAAGATTACAAATGAGCCAATTGACCAGGAGGCAAAACTTTCTGGATCTCTCCATTCACGGGGAAAACTGTCAGTTGAACCGGAAGTAGATGAATTGCTTAATGATATTTCCCTTGCCGGCGAGTTCAAGATCACCGAATTGAGTAACCAGGGGAACAAAGTTAATGATCTGAAATTTAATCTTGGTTTCAAAAATGGACAGCTTACCGCGAATCTCGAGCAGGACAGCACAACTTCGCTAACCTGTCTTGTAGATGTCACAGAAGATTCACTTGATGGTAAAGTTGATATAGATATTGCTAACCTTGCCCCACACCTCGATTTAGCTGGAGTTCCCGGAATACAGGGCGGATTAAAACTTTCGACAAGCTTCAGTGGTGCTTTAGAAAATCCTTCTGCCCAGGTTGAACTTTCGATTGGAAACTTAAAATATCACCAGGTTCCACTTGATACCCTGTACGCTGATATTTATTACGATTCAGATTACCTGGAGATTAACAACTTTCTATTTAATGGAAACCTGGCATTTATAGATACTTTGCAGCCCCCGTTTCAAGGGACTGGTCTTCAGGGAAGTGTCGGGTACGGTGGGCAATTTGAAGGCTATATAGACAGTATTAAAGGTGAAGCATCTCTTAAACGTTTGAAAGGGAACCTCTCTATATCCTCTGAAAATTTCGGTGTAGACACTCTTCTTTTACAAACTGCTGGAATAGATCTATCAGTTGGTAATGATTTTATTCACCTGGACTCGATTTACGCAGAATACAATCCGGTATTACTGTCAGGTAATGGGAGAATCAGTATATCAAATCTTTATGGAGATATATTACTAAGCTTCATTAATTCCGAAAATCATCAAAATCATTTTGGCAGGATTGACCTGGAGTTTAATGCGGCTGATACCAGCAACCTGTCGCTGAAAGCCACCGGATCTGAGTTCAAAATCCAGGATATTCTCGCCATGTTTCCTGAGCCGAAGGATGTGGGTGGCGATGTTTCCTTCCTGCTGGATTTTAACGGCTCACCTTCCATGCCTGAAGCGTCCGCATCACTGTCAGTTGATAATCCCTGGTTCGGTTGGATTGAGCTGGATTCAGCATTTGCAGTGGTTTCATTCAGCAATGATACCCTCAGGATAAGTGCGCTTGATATCTATCATGTTGGCCAGCGAACATGGGCTGACGCTTACCTGGTTCTCGATCATGATTCAACGGGGATGTATACGTTTAACGAAACATGTCAAACAAAGGGTGAGTTGGGCGGAAGAAATCTCGATCTGCAAACACTGAATGTCTTTTTCCCTAAAGGTATGTGGATGACAGGCGGTGGTAATTACCGATTCAACTGGGATGGGACAGTAAAAGAACCGATGCCTTTTGGCGAAATAACGTTGATCGACGGTCATATAAACCTTGCGACTGGAGCTCCCCCTGTAGAAGATCTAGCCGTCAGGATTGCGCTGGATGATTCACTAATCACAGTTCGGCAATGTGATTCGGAAATCGCTGAAACGGCTTTCGATTTTAAAGGTAAGCTGGCTTATAATGATCCGAAGAACCTGTATACAAAATTCCGCTTGGGAATTGATCATGTTGTTGCGATTAAAGGTGTGGGGGGGATGGAAAATGATTCTCTTGATTTTTACCTGAGTATCCGGGAATTTGACCTCACCCGCATCAGGACTTTCCTGCCCGATATACAGAAATTGAAAGGTTTCCTCAAGTCTGAGTTGGATTTCACCGGTACTGTCGCAGATCCGCATATAGATGGTACGCTGAATGTCTGGAAACTGGCATTTATGCCACCCCATATGGATAAACCATTAACTAATGGGGTGGTCTCGATGCGGTTTAACGAAAAAGAGGTAACTCTCGATACCCTTTACCTGCGAAAGAGAAAGGGGACAATCCTGGCAACCGCTCATCTTGCTCATAAGGAAGGGCAGATAGAAGACCTGGCATTTAACGCAAATGTTGACGGGATGATGGTTAAGAATCCGCGCGAATATAAACTGACCATCGAATCGGCAGATGTAACCTATGAAAAAGTGGATAACCATTATGAACTTGACGGCGATATCGTGCTGGGAGATACCCGGTTCCAGCTGAATGTTACCCCGAAGCTGATTATTTCTAACATGGAAACAACAGAACGTCCCCGTGAGGAACTTCCACCGATTCTCCAGAAAACCCAGTTTTATGTTGATATCCATGAGAGTGAGGATGTCTGGATTGATAATAACCTTGCCAAGTTGAACCTGGGGCTTGATCTAAAACTGAGGGGACGTCCCGATAAACCAAACATGGTTGGGGAAGTAAATATTAATGACGGTCATGTCTACTACCTGGGACGGAAGTTCCGGATTACGAAGGGTATCATCAGCTTCGTAGATCCTACCGAACCGATACCTATGGTGGACTTGATCGCTGAATCTACAGTCAGGACATATGAAGACCAGGCGGCGGTAGTCTATACAGTTACGCTTTCCATCCAGGGTGACGCTGATGAACCGATCCTTGTACTGACATCCGATCCACCCGTCAGTGATGAAGCTGACATTATCACACTTCTCACGGTCGGTTATACCCGTGAACGATTGACTGAAAAACCGGCGTTGCGTCATCGTGCCGGTGAAATTGGTTCTCAATACCTGTCAGGATATATCAACCGGAATGTAGGTAGTGCCATTGGCCTGGATGAGCTGAGTTTTGAAGGGAACCTTCTCAACCTCCTGGAACGGGATCCCACGCTTGATCCTCTCGAGAGTGAACGTGAATCAATGCCGAAACTCCAGGCCAGCAAACGGCTTACTGACAGGTTAACCCTAACATATATCACCCGGTTGGGTTACCTGGACGAGCAGGGTGTAAGGGTTAATTACAGGTTAAATAGACTGTTTTCCGTCGAGGGTGAAACATACCAGGGTGGAGAATTTGGACCCGAAGCGGGACTTGATCTTAATTTCAGGCTGCAATTCAAATGATCCGGTCAATTTTACATATTATCGTAATTATTATCTTGCTCCTCCAGGCAATGACCGGGATTTCGTATGCCGCAAAATCTGAAAAACTGAAGATTGTCGAAGTTAATTTTAACGGTAATAAAAAATATTCCGATGATCGCCTGTACAGGGTGATCGTCTCAAAACCTTCAAAGTGGCTGAGGCCATCATATTATCATGAGCCTGTATTTATCCAGGACCTGGATTACCTGAATGCTTTCTACCGCAACGAAGGGTACCTGCAGGCTCAGATTGATGACTATTCCGTTGCCATTGATTCATCGATAATGGAAGTGAAGATCAGGATTGATCTTATAGAGGGTAAACGGACTTTCCTTGGCCAGGTTGATTTTGAAGGGAATACCTCATTTTCCGATTCGCTACTTGAGGATTTAATAGACTGGAAACCGGGCGAACCATTTTTGAGAGATAAACTGGAGTATGCATCTACAATTATACGTAAACAGTATATGGATAACGGTTTCCTCGATTTTGAACTGGAACGGGATACCTGGCCTGCCGATGAAGCATACCAGAACAATGTGACCTTTGTTATCAAGGAAAACACCCGGTTTACTATCGCGAAGATCAGGGTATTGGGGATAGAAAAAACACGACCTCGAGTAGTCAGACGTGAACTTCCTTATGACCTGAGGGAAACAGTTAACTATTCCAACCTGCTCTATTCGCAACGGTTACTTTACCTGACAGGACTCTATTCTACAGTTTCGGTTCAGCATTACCCGGCTGACAATGGCGATTCAGCTCAGAAAGACATCTGGGTTGAGTTATCAGAGAGAATGTCCCGCGACCTGAATGTAGGTGTCGGTTATGGATCGGTGGACCAGTTACGCGGAAAACTTGAACTTTCAAGCATAAACCTTGATGGTACCTCCAGGAAAGTCGGTTTTATCGGGAAGGCAAGTTTTGTCGGCTACCATGCTGAAGTTTTTTATACCGATCCGTGGGTGTTTAATATCCCCTGGCGCGGTGATATTCGTCTGCTTACCGACTATGCCATAGAACCTACTTACGAAGCGGATAAAAAAGCAGGTGAGTTGTCATTCTCAAAATCGTTTTTCATCAATTCTTCATTTACTGCCGGTTTCCGTTATGAAGAGACGGAATTCAGTAACGTTACCATTGAACGCGATTTTATCTTCGACCGAAGGACAAACCTGCGTAGCCTGTATGAAAATCTCGTGCTGGATACCCGTGATAATTTCTTCAATCCTACACGTGGTGGCTATTACGAATGGTCAAACCAGTTCACCGGTTATTTTATGGATGGATCAAATAATTTCGTCAAGACCTCTTTAAAGCTTCGTTACCATAGAAAAATAACCCCATTCACAATACTTGCGTCCGGTCTTGAAGTTTCGATGATGGATTCACCTGAAGGATTATATGGTATTCCAATTAATGAACGTCTCTACGCTGGTGGGCCAAATTCCTTAAGGGGTTTCGGTTACCAGCTGGTTGGACCTTTGGATGATGACCGTGCTCCGGTAGGGGGCAGGTTGAAGATAGTTTCCAATCTGTTTGAAGTTCGCCAGACTCTTTATAAAGTTTTTGGTGCTGCCGCTTTCCTCGATGTCGGTAATGTCTGGTTCACCATGACCCGTCCTAAACTAAAAGACTTCCGCTACTCACCCGGCCTGGGAATCCGCATCAACACACCCATCGGCATGGCAAGAGTCGATTACGGCATCAACATTGATCCGAAACCTGAAGAACCATCCGGACGGTTCTGGTTCAGCCTCGGGCATGCATTCTAATATTTCTATAAGAATATTAGCAATATGCTAATAATAATTATTATATTATTTTCTAATTGAAAAGTCATTTCCCAGTAAGGGAGATAATAATGCGCACTAGAAGATCCTTAATAATTATTTATGCTATTCTATCATTAATCGTATGTTCCGTCAACGCACAAATCGATTTTATCTCACACGCAATTACACAGGATGAAGTTGTTCCAGGTTTTATCGATGTCTGCGATTTAGATAATGATGGAGACTACGACATCCTGGCAGCGGAATACAATTGGTCAGTGCCTCAAGCCTTGAAAATATATTGGTTTGAAAACAGCGGAAACTATCCTCCACTGTTCAACCAGCAACTTCTTGTCGATGAAGAAGGCATTTTTATGAGTGGATATACCATTATCGATTTTGATTTTGATGGGGATGTCGACATTATAATGAATCATAGAAATTGTATCTATGTACTTTATAATGACGGTCTTCAACCACCATCGTTTGATTATGATGTTATCTACGAAAATGAAGAAATTGTAATGAATTTCCGCGCTATAAAAGCAGCGGATTTTGATGAAGATGGTGATCTTGATATTGTCACAGGTGCAAACTGGGATTGGAATTGGCAGCAATATCATGATACGGGAATAGTATTGATAGAAAACTTTGATAATGAAGAATTTATTGGATATGTTAATCATGTCTATAATTTCGGCGTGATTATTTCCGATCTAGCAGTGGGTGATATTGATCTGGATAATGACCTTGATTTAGTGTTTACAATCAGTAATGGTTTGAGGGCTATGTTAAATGACGGTAACCTTAATTTTACAGAATTTGAAATCAGTGATATTGAAACAGGGAGTGTTGAAATAGCGGATATGGATTCAGATGGCGATATGGATTTTGTTGCAGCAACTTATGTTTTTAATAATAACGAAGTAAATGGAGAGGATGATTATCTTTTCTGGTTAGAAAACGATGGACAGCAAATTCCGGAATTTACATTTGAGATGATATCCCTTGATGAATATTGTGTCGAAGATCTAATTTTGGCAGATCTCGATCTGGATCTGAATCTTGATATTATCGAATGCAATGGTGCGCATATGTGTGATCCGGATCCTATTGAAAGAATTAGGTACAGGTTGAATGGAGCTTTTCCAAATCCATCTTTTTACACATTAGTTAATAATTGTGATTTCTATTCGAAGGAATTTAATGTTAAAGTTGTTGATATAGATGGTGATGGTGATAAAGATATAATTAACCGATATGGTCCTGATGATGAGCTTGCCTGGTTTGAAAATCTTACAATAAGTGACGAGAGAATTTTTCCATTTCAGCTTACTACCCCTGGAGATGGATTCGTATCACCTGACACACAAATAGTACTTTCCTGGAATTCTACCGTTGCGAACTTCGAAACCGAAATTAACTATGGTATTTCCATCCATGAAGATCCAATAAGTTTTGGGATTATTGATGAAACCACTGATACATCTTTTAGCTTTACAGGCCAGCCAGGCGTAAGGTATTATTGGAACATAGTGGCATTTAGTGAATTAGACAATTGTATTCATTGGGCAGAAGATGAACCATGGAATTTCTATATTGAGGATTATAGCAGTGTTGGAGAAATTCTTCAGTTTGATCTACCAACAGGCATTTCCATTGCAGCAATTCATCCCAATCCATTTAACTCATCAACAAATATAACTGTTGCACTACCTCAGCATACTCTGCTTAAGGTCAATGTTTATAATATCTCCGGACAGCAAATCGCCACGCTTGCAAACGGAGAATTCGATGCTGGGTATCAGTCATTCACCTTGGACGGATCTCACCTTGCAAGTGGGATCTATTTTGTCCGGGCTTATGTGCCGCGAGCGTTTAATCAGGTCAAAAAAATCGTCCTGATAAATTAACAGTCGTATGCGTTTTCTTCTAAGAAATACCTTTCCATTAAATACAGCTAAGTGTTCTTACGGTCGAACAATATCTGCCTAGTAGATTTTCGGATTTTTCGGACTCCAGTTTTACCCTGTTTATGGCGGAAAAGGTTGCCCGGCGTAGGAAAAACCGTCCATTAGTCCTTGCCTCTCGATAGTTGGAAAACTAATAGAAATCTAACATTTCTCTGGCACCGGATTTGCAAAAAGTTTTAGCGATGCTTAAACTCTTGTGTGGCCTCAGCTTCCTTGGAGTTCTAGCACTTCTGACTAGTTTATTACACTAATACAATTAATTAGACGGGTAAATTATGTGCGGAATTGCCGGTTATATCTCTCCTGAACCTCACCTTCCCTCTGTACTCCAGTCAATGGTTGACGAACTCGTACACCGGGGCCCCGATTCCTGGGGTTTTATTCATGATGGGATGTATCACGCGGGCATGAGGCGTTTGAGTATCAACGATCCCAAGGGTGGCGATCAACCGCTGTATGACGAGAGCAAGGATGTTGCGGTTATTTATAACGGTGAGATCTATAATTCCCCTCGATTACGCAGCCAGTTGGAAGCTGATGGTGTACGGTTCAGGACAGGCTCTGATGGAGAAGTGATCTGTCACCTTTATAACCGTGAAGGGGAAAGGTTGTTCGAACGTCTGGACGGCATGTTTGCCGTGGCATTGTGGGATAAACGTCGTCAGAAACTGGTACTTGCCCGGGATATACCCGGTGAAAAACCGCTTTACTTTGCCCGTCCAAGTGCGAATGAGCTGGTCTTTGCTTCGGAACTTTCCAGCCTCACCAGGTACCCCAATCTTGACCTATCGCTCAACCTCCAGGCAGTCTGGGATTTTCCAACTTTCCTCTGGATTCCCGAACCATCAACAATCTATAAGAATATCCACACACTTCCATCGGGACATTATTTAGTCGCGGATAAATATGGTGTAAAATTAACTCGCTATAAAAATCTTCATAATAGCCAACCACCTCCAATTTCCGACAGAGAAGCAATCAAGGAAACACGTCGCCTGGTGGAAAACGCTGTTGAAAGTCGATTACTCTCAGATGTGCCGATCGGGAGTTTTCTCAGCAGCGGATTAGACAGTTCGATAGTTACGACCATAGCAGCGAAAAAACGACCTGACCTTTCAACATATACGATCGGGTTTGAGGATCTTTCCGATCCCTATCACGGTCGCGCGGATGAATCACCATATGTAGAAGAATACGCCAAGAAGCTGAAAACACGTCACCGGACAATACGTGTTACGGCAGAAGATTTTCGTAACGACCTCGAAACATTTACCCGTTATGGTGATCAACCATTCGCGGTTTCATCCGGCCTCGGAATTCTTTCAGTTGCACGCGCCGCGAGGGATGATGGAGTTAAGGTACTCCTCTCTGGAGACGGGGCTGATGAGGCTTTCGGTGGATATTCCTGGTATGTATTCCTCAGGGATGCCAATAATATCCAGTACTCTCCAGTACGTCAGCGTCGCCTGGGGAGTAAGGCGATCGGTTCGACGACGATGCAGTATACCGGGCTGTCTGATGACCAGATAAGGGATATTCTTGGGGCATATCCACCACCCAGACGTGCATGGGCCTGGCATTATTACGCTTCCGAGGAAGACAAACGATTTATCTTCAATCCTGATCCATTCAGGAAGATAGGAAGTTCGATCAGGCATTTTGACGCGTTCAAAAATCCTGACTCCTGGACACCTGAAGATTTCATTCGGCAGGACAGACTGTTCTACTTCCCCAATGAAATGCTGAGAAAGGTCGACCGGATGACGATGGCGATGTCTGTTGAGGGACGTGTCCCGTTTGCGGCGCCTGCTATCCAGGCATTTGCTGATGGATTGAATTACGATTTGATGGTAAGAGGTGGAACCCTGAAGTGGGTATTAAGAGAAGCATTTAAGGATTTGTTGCCTCAGGAGGTCATTCAGAGGCCAAAACACGGTTTTAATGTCCCCATAGACCATTGGCTTAAAAACGAATGGTCGGGGATGGTAGACGAGGCGTTTTCAGCTACTTCGGCATTGTCGAGACTGGGATTGATTCACGAAAATTCAGCCGCGCGTGCAAAGGAAATGCTTCATGATCCTGTTCAGTTGAATGGTCACTCCATATTCTGTTTTATCCAGCTGAATCGCTGGCTTGAGCAGAACACGAGGGTGACAGTTTGATAGAAATTATAGCCGAAATCGGGCAGAATTTTAACGGCGACCTGGAACTCGCCGTAGATTTGATCCACCGGGCGAAAGATGCCGGGGCGGATGTTGCAAAGTTCCAGGTTTTTAATGCAAGGGAGCTCTTTTCCAAAGAAGGGAATCCCTGGTACGACTACAATCTGAAAACGGAGTTGAGTCGTGACCAGGTATTTACGCTCGCTGAGGAATGCGAGCGAGTGGACATCGAATTTTTCGCGTCAGCTTTTGACCCGGACAGAGTAGGCTGGCTGGAGGAGGTCGATGTTTCACGCCACAAGGTCGCTTCACGGTCTGTAAAAGATCGTGAACTGTTGAAATCGCTGGAAGATACAGGGAAGCCGTTAATTGTTTCCTTGGGAATGTGGAACGGGGATAGTTTTCCAGATATCGGGAAAGACCAGGATGTCTATTTCCTCTACTGCATTTCCCAATACCCGACACCTTTAACAGAGGTGGAAATGGCAAATGTGGATTTTTCACGTTACTCGGGTTTCAGCGATCATACAACAGGTTTAACGGCGAGTTTTGCGGCCATGGCGCGCGGGGCAAAAATAATTGAAAAACATTTCACGATGGACCGTGAAATGTATGGCCCCGATCATGCATGCAGTATGAATCCTGCTGAGCTTAAACAGCTCTGTAGATGGCGGGACGAGTTGCTGGAGTGCATGTAGAAAAGAGCGCGATACCATGGATGGTATCAAAACAACAGTCTATATCCCTTCGCACAATTACGGGAAGTTTCTCGAAAAGGCGATTGAGAGTGTCCTGAGGCAGAGTTCCGATGGCTGGGAACTGCTGCTGATTGACGATAATTCGACTGACAATACATCTGAGATAATAAACCTCTATAGGGGTGATCCACGGGTACGATGTTTTCGTACCGAGGGGATCGGCCTGATAGGGGTGTGCAATCTTGCCCTGAAAGAAGCACGTGGAAAGTATATCATCCGCCTTGATGGCGATGATATTTTCGACGAAAATATCCTCCTTGTACTTAGTAATCACCTTGAAGCACATCAGGAATCAGTGCTCGTATTCCCTGATTTTTATTATATCGATGAAATCGGTGGAATAATTTCCCATGAACGCCGTGAAAGGTTGTACGAGAACAACCATATCCTTGACGTTCCGGCAAACGGTGCCTGCACCCTGATCCGTGCCGGTGTT
Source organism: bacterium (assembly GCA_028278125.1). The sequence goes on from JANQEY010000297.1 coordinate 34,839, forward strand.
TTACGTGAAATGGGTGGTTACAGGGATGATATCGATTCACAGGACGGTTTTGATCTCTGGACAAAGATGTGTAAAAAGTACAGGTGCGATAATATCAACCTGCCGCTTTTCCAGTACCGCCGTCATGGTGCCAATCTCACAGAAAAAACTTACCGGATAGTCAATTCACGCCGTTTTATAAAGCAGTATGCGGTAACACCGGAAATGGAACAGCACAGGCCGCTTATAGCAGTAATTCCCTGCCGTAAAAATTATGATTTTGTGCCGGATATCTGGAATGAAAAACTGAACGGAAAAACTCTTCTCGAGCGATCCCTTGCTGTTTGTACACAGTCAGAAGTGTTTGACATGATAGTTGTAGCATCTGACACTGAAGACGTTAAAGCTACTATGGAACAATACGATGACACCAGGCTGATGTACTATCAACGTAATTCTGACGATACAATTCGGTCACGTTCGCTGGCGATAACTCTTGATAAAATAACAAATGAATTTGATCCGGAAAGACGTGGTGTCTCAGTACTTGCCTATAACCAGGCACCTTTTAAAACTACTTCCGGATTAGAGGAGGCTGTTTATACAACCCTGCTTGGTTCAGCCGACAGTTCAATCGCAATGCTGGAATTATCCAAGCGGGTTTTTCAGAGAACAGCTAACGGCATGCGTGCCCTAAATCCCCTGAATGGTATCAATTCGGATTTTAATACAGTCTTTATCGAGGCGAGGACTACACAAGCTTCCATGAACCGGAATTTTGCACGGGGAACGTTAACCGGTTCAACAGTTGTCAATTTTGTGGTTCCCGAGGAAGAGGCGTTTTTTATCGGCTCACCTCGTGATTTGATGGTCGCGAAAGTGATGGCAAAGTTATGAATTATACGGTAATAATAGCCGCAAGAATGGGCTCTACCAGGCTGCCTGGAAAGGCAATACTCCCGGTAGGTGGAATCCCAATGCTTGTATTTCTTATTCGCAGGTTAAAAAATAGCAGGCTGGCAAATCGAATTATTCTCGCTACAACCAACCGGTCGCTTGACAATGTTCTCGAATCCTGGGCGAAAGTGGAGGGGATAGATGTTTTCCGAGGATCCCAGGATGATGTTATGGCCAGGTTTGTTGGTGCAGCCGAATGGGCCGGGGGAGATTACGTTGTCCGGGTTACGGCAGATTGTCCCCTGGTGGATGGAAAACTTCTCGACTACTGTCTTGAGTATTGCGGTAGTCATCTTCCTTTTGACCTGGCGACAACAAAAAAAGCATTTTCAGCCTTTGATTCTTCTTTCCCGGTTGGACTGGATTTTGAAATCTACCGTTCAGCGACCATGTCGGAAATTCATTCTTCACGACTGCCATCACCTGAGGATCGTGAACACTTAACTAGCTATATCTACAAACATCCCGCGGACTACAGGATTATATCAATAAAACCGCCTGCATGGTTACCGGACAGTGATTATGAATTCACGATTGATAGCGCAGAGGATTACAATTTCCTTAAAAGAATGGTTAGTCAGGGAGAAGGAGTAGATACTGAGATAAATGAAATTATTCAACATGCAAACAGTTTAACTAAATCCAGCAAAGTTTTATCCAGGACATTTACAAAAATTTCATAAAGGTACTTTAAACAGAAATTCCAGGGAGGTTAATATGAGTAATGTTGATACAATGGTACGGGATAAAGACCTGCTAAAAACCGATGCAATCACAGGTCTTGAAGATTTTGGTCTTGAGCCCGCAGCCGACAAAGATGAGGCATCAAATCTTTTAAGAATGGCCATGCAGGAAATCATCGCAGGGAATTTTGCGCAGGCACTGGAGAATTTATCGCGGGCAAAACAATTTCTTGGGAAGATGCGCAATTTCAGCCTGATCGAATCGCTTGCTCTTGTCGGCTTGGGTAGAATTGATGAAGGTATCAAAGCAGTTCAACTTGAACTGAAATATTTCCCGGATAATGATGAAGCTAAAATACTTAATCGTCGATTAAGTGATGACTGATTGACTTTGATATTCGACCGTTGAGTTTCTAAAGATTGAGAGCTGAAGAGAAAATGCAGCATTTCACTTATAATGATGTTGTTGATTTCAGTCATTTTATTGAATCTGAAACAAATCTCTATAAACTTAATTTTCTTAATTATTACTGGTACTATACGGTAAAAGAAGAGCTGAATAATTCTACCAGCAAACGTGTTCCCATTGGATTTCCAGGGGAACACAGTTTGATCAGGCAGAAGGATTACAGGAATAAAAAGCACCTCCTGGAAAAACCACACGACTTCGTGTTTTTCAGCCGTGCAAAGATGTACCGCGAAAACAGCACTGAAAACGTATTCTATTATGATGTTTTGAAATACCTTGAGAACCACGGCAAATCATTTCTCATTATTGAAGAGAGGAATGGTGAACCTTATGACCTTCGCTATTTCGAATCCGAATTTTATTCCCATGTAATTCCATATGAAGTATTATTTGAAGATTTTAAACCGTTTATTTCTAAATATTATGAACCGGCGATTAATGAATACATTCTTTCTGTTGAGCAGTTATTTTCAAATGAACCATTAGAAATAGTACAGCACGAATTCTCAAAACTTCTTTACCAGAAGTATATCCAGCGAAAAACCTTAATTCCGCATATCATTTTTCGCCAGGCATTGATGAACAAGCTCCAGGCGAAAGCTTTGTTTGGTGGGATGGGTACCTATCGTTTAGCCGGTTTTGGTGGTCAATTCGCGACAGTTGAAATCGGGCATGGATTTCCCGGTATGTATATCTCCAATCCACCACCTCCCTTACCAGGATTAAAAGAGTACCAGGAAAATAATTTCAGGATGGATAAACATTTTATCCTGATGCCCTCTCCAATTGAACCGGTTCAGGCTGTTGACAATATCTGTATTGATACAAACAAGCTGAATTATGGGATGCCTGAGCTGAGAAAACATTTGGCAGAGGAACAGGATTCCGTTAAAACAGTAAAAAACAGGATAAACCTTAATGATAATCAGGTAATTTTACTGGCTACCACCGGTAAAATTGATTATCAATTGTTCCGAAAACTGGTAGAACATTTATTAGGTGTATTCCCGGATTTTAATATCCTTATCCGGCCGCACCCAAGCTATGAAGATACTTCTGAATCACTAATTGAAGGTCAGAATATTCAGTATGTTCCATTTGAAAACAAGTTTAATCTTTTCCGAATAGCGGACATTATAATCTCAGTTCCCAGCTCCATTGTAGTTGAAGCACTCTCCTTTACTGACAACATCATTGTTATTCCGGATAAAAATTTCAGTTCGGAGGAGGGGAGAAAAATACTATATAAACGATATCCCTTCGCCAGGATAGTCTCGATAGAGAACCTTGATGCAATTTTGGGAATGGCTTGGGAATTATTAGATAATAGAACAACAAAAATTCCCCGTGATCCTGTTAATATCGATTCTGTGCTGAAGGATTTATTTATTCGCCTTGAGGATGCTGACGTTATCCAGGAATCCCGAGTTTTATACCAATGAAAACCAGTTATTCAAAATCAATCGACGAGGTTCTCAAGGAACGTGCGGACCTGGAAGCTCGTGAAGATGAAATCCTTCAACGCCAACAACAGCTTGTTGAAAAAGTAAAGTCTTTCCCCCAGCGTGTAAACTGTATCCTGTGTAATAACAAAATCGAAGCGGCAGAAACTTTTTCTCATCGAGGACAGGAATTTTTAGTCTGTAGAACTTGTGGCCATATTCAGACAGTGACTTGCCCACCTGAACAATTCCCATCTCCAGATGATACAGAATTAAGTTTCAGTAAGATTTATCCTGAATTGTCCAAAGAGGAATTTCAAGATCGCAGAGACAGGATTTATACCCCGAAACTGGACTGGTTTTTCGAATGTGCTGTTGAAAGTGGAATCAGCAAAAAATCTATACTGGAACGATCCTGGCTAGACCTTGGGTGTGGGTCGGGATACCTGGTGAGTGCCGTTCAGGAAGCGGGAATCGCAAATGTCCAGGGTGCGGAATCAGATAAAATACTTGCGGAACGGGCGAATGTTCATTTAGATAACGATCCAATAAAACTTTGGCCTGGGAATCTCACGGACGCAGTTTCAGAATCTGAGGCATCGATTTTCAGCGCTATTTTTGTCCTCGAACATATTTCAGATGTGAATGATCTAGTGCAAACCCTGTCTAAAAAACCTGCTGGGACACTGTTTTTCTTTTCCGTACCTGTATTCAGCTTCGCTTGTGTTGTGGATAACGTATTCGAAAACAGGTTTGCCAGGGTATTCGACGGTGCAGTCCATACCCAGATGTTTACTGAACAATCGATTGACTACATGCTCGATTTGGGAAAGATGGAGAAGATTGGTGAATGGATATTCGGTTCTGATGTAGCTGACCTTTTCGGATATATGATTAAAACTGCAAGAAACAACTTTCAGTCTGGGCTATTCGATGAGATCGAATCTAAACTCCATAAATTAATTGATCCTGTCCAGCAGGTCGTTGATAAAGCGCACTTTGCCGATTCAAAACATATCCTTGCTGTCCGGAAATAAAATTAGCTGATAGATCTATTATAAGATTATAACATTCGATGAGTGAACAGGTTCTCAACAAACTTTTAATTACGGAGTTTAAATAGAGTGGTAGAGAGTAGTTATAAAAATTCGAGTGATACTGGTTTGGTGATCAAGCTTCAGACCCAAATGAGGTCTGGTACTCATTTTATGCTGAATGCTCTAAGCCGGGTGTACCATTTGAAACCGGCCATTATCAACAGGGACGGCGGTTTTAACTATGTTGATAAAAACAGGTTGGCTAAAGGGTTATATAAGCACGACAACAAGTCATATCCCACCAATAATGGGACGGTACTGCAGTACCATTTTTACCACAAAGTAAATCCCGATCTCCATCTTGAGGATGCTAAACTCATTAATCTCATTGGTTATCCATTTGATACTTACTATTCAGACGGATTGATTTATTCCACTGAAAATTATACGGTTGCTCCAACGCGGCAACATCAGGATTACAAGGATTACAAGCTGAAATTTGGATCCCCGGAATGGTTGAAACTCGAAGAAAGAATGATTCAGAACGCTGAATGGCTGGAATCTTTGGAAAATACCAATGAAGGATTAACCATCAAGTATGAAGACCTGTTCCTGGATAACCGTAATATTCTTAATCAAATCGAGGAATATCTTGGTCCTTTTAAGGAAGAATTCCCGGAAGCCGTAAAAAATCCGGAACGAGTTTTCTGGACAGATAATTACCGTGAAAAATTTGATGATCACGCTATAAAAAACCTGACTGCCATCTTTCGATCAAGTATCTCAAAGTTTTACCCTGAAAAATTGGATAGTCTCTCGACAAGGAATAACTCAATCGAACAGGAAAGAATCAGTGTCTGAACGTGAAAAAATTCTACAACTTACCGATGAATATTGCGAATTGATCTCAGAACTACCGTCTGACGGTATATATGGGACCATAAAAGTTATGACTTCGCTTTTCATATTCGAAACCCAGGCAGGTATCCTATCTAATTTGAATAAAGATCCCTATAAACCATTATCAGAATGTTTAAGTGAACAAATCAGAATAATCAAGCATCTTGATCAGTATAGTTCCCTGTTTATTGGAAATTATGAAGTTTCGGAACTTGAAAAGGAAGCCCACGAAACCACAAAAGATCTTTTTGAGGAAGCGTGGGGAGTATATGACCAGAATACCTATGACCATTCTGTTCAATTGATTCACGGCAGGTTGAAAGCCAACGGTTTTGATGAAGCTTTCTTTGAAGGTAAAGATTGTTTTGATGGGGGATGCGGGACAGGCAGGTTTGCGATTGCCATGGCTCAACTTGGCGCTGAATCAGTGACTGCAGTGGATTTTGGCGGAAAAAGCCTGGAGTTCGCTGCTCAAAAAGCTCATGAGTATGGATTGAATAATATCAGCTTTGTAGAACATGATGTGACTGATCTATCACGGTGGCAAGATGGATCGTTTGATTTTGTCGCTTCCCAGGGTGTTTTACATCATACGATTGAGGCTGAACGTGGTATCCTCGAACATTTTCGTGTAACAAAAAGCGGAGGAGTTTTCTGGCTATACCTCTATGGCGTGGGTGGTTTCTATTGGGAAGTCTACGATAAACTGAGGGAACAACTCCGGGAAGTTGGACACAATCAGGCAAAAAGAATCCTGGGGGATTTTAAAGTTCGCCATGGAGCCATTTATAGTTTCCTCGATAATTGCCTCACACCCATCAGGAAATATTTTTCCATTGACCAGGTACTTAACCTTTTAAAGCAGGCCGGGGATTTCGAGTATAAACTTCTCAAGGGAATCAGTGATGTCGATGATGTCCAACGGCAGCTGGATTCGAAATATGGTAGGGATATTCTTGGTCCTGATGGGGAGATTAGGTTGCAAATACACAGGAAGTAGTCGTCTTCATATATTTATAAAAAGTTGTCATCCCAGACTTGATCTGGGATCCAGTGTCTTTGGTTTTAAGGAATTAAACAATAAAACCCTGTTAGACTGGCTAACAGGGGCAATTTATATAAATCAGAATCCAAAATAATTCTGTCTACATTCCCGGCAGATTCATTCCCGGGGGAAGCATTGAAGCAAGGGGTCCTGTTGCCTTGGACATATGTTCGGCGGCGGCTTCGCCAGCTTTGTGCAACGCTTCATTAACCGCGGCAATAACCAAGTCTTCCAGCATCTCGATGTCGTCCGGATCAACCGCATCCGGGTTTATTTTCAATTCCAGTACTTCGTTTTTACCGTTAGCTTTAACTGTAACCATACCACCACCTGCGGTGGCTTCAACTTCAAGGTTACCGGCTTCTTCCTGGGCTTTCATAACCTGATCCTGCATCTTCTGGATCTGTTTCATCATGCCGCCCATTGGTCCACCTTTCATGTTTTTCTCCTTTTATCTGTTATTTCTATATTTGTCCAGTTGTAATGTTTACTTTTTGAATTTCAGGTCGAACCTTTCAACCATCTCTTTCCAGACAGGACGATCCTCCAGCAGGTGTTTAAATGTTTCCTGCTTTGCTTCATTTTGTGATTTCCTTTTTGGAGGACGAAGTTCATCAGGAATATCGCCAATACGGAAGGTTATTTTAACAGGTACACCGTAAATTTTCCTGAAAGCAGAGCTTATCTCACCCGGATGTTTTCGAACCGTCTCATAGTGGAAATTGCCATTTTTCTCAAATGAAATCTCGAGCGTTCCCTCATCATATCTTGTCGGTGCCCCAGCCTCAAGATGTAATCCAAGTGAATAACTTTTCATGTTGACCGTATTACACAGGTTCAGCCAATCTTCCCTGATCAAAGACAATTGAGGTTCTGCTACCTTCTCACCGGTATCCGGTTCTGAATTGATATCTTCATCAAGGTCATTGTCTTCAATTGTTTGTTCAGTAAAAGTTTCCTGTTTTTTTTCTTCGGTTTCGATCACCTGTTCAGGATTCGAAAATTCAACGGGTTCAGCAGGTGAAGACAATTCTTCTGGTGTTTCTGGAGTTGATGGTTCTGGTGTTATCGGTTCTTGCAGGGGAATAACAGCTTCGGTTTGCTCAGTGATTGGTGGTTCTTCAAGAGTTTCAGCTGGAACAGGTTCAGTCTTACTCAAGTTTTTTTTTTGCTCGCCATATGGAGCAGGTTTTACTCCAAGCTGTTCGAGCAGGATGCCGAGGTTTATGGCACGATCCATATTCGCCAGCTTGACCATAAACAGTTCTAGACGCAGTTCTGGATCAATAGCCTCACGTAATAGGTCGGTCGTCTCAGCAGCCCAGTCACCCATATGGATAAAATCTTCGTCGCTGTGCTTTTGTGCCGCTTCTAAATACATCTCTTTATAGTGATCCGGAACTTCGAGATTCGTCACATCACCACCTGCTTTAATATATAGCAGGTTTAAAACATGACGTTGAAAACCGTGCAGGAATTCCCGTGAATCATGTCCACCGTGGGTAATTGTCTCGGTCAATTCCAGTGCGGCGCCAATATCTCCGGATGCTGCAATATCTGTGGTTTTGAAATAGATGTCTGTATCTATCAGTCCCAACGCCTGGCGGACGACATCACCGGTGATGGGATCATCACCCTGGTAGGCAACTAGCTGATCGAGAATCGATAACGCATCCCTTAAAGCCCCTGCCGCTTTAACAGCAATCGAGATTGTCGCGTCCTGGTCAACTTTCAGGTTATCACCGTCGATAATCTTCTGGAGTTGAAGCCGAATATCTTTAACCGGGATCCGTTTAAAATCAAATCTCTGGCAACGTGATAAAACTGTCGCCGGTACCTTGTGAATTTCGGTTGTCGCGAATATAAACATCGCGTGTTCCGGCGGTTCTTCCAGCGTTTTCAGGAGGGCATTAAACGCCGGGCCGGACAACATATGAACTTCATCGATGATATATACTTTTTTCGGGAAGGATGAGGGCGCGAATTTTATGTTTTCACGTAATGTCCGCACATCTTCAACCCTGTTATTCGAAGCTCCGTCAATTTCTATAACGTCAAGTGCGCTGCCGCTGGTGATATCTTTACACGAGGGGCATTCGTTGCATGGTTCAAGAAATCCGTCCACATTCGGTTTCAAGTTTGGACAATTAACAGCTTTCGCGAGGAGGCGGGCGCATGTGGTTTTTCCGATACCACGGGCACCGGTAAATATATAGGCATGAGCAACACGGTTTAGTTTGATCGCCTGCTGAAGAGTATGTGTCACATGTTCCTGACCGATCACTTCATTAAATGTCTGCGGACGCCAACGTCTTGCCATTACCAGGTATGACACAAAACCTCCATCAATGAAGAAATACAGATAATATGGAAAAACCTATACAAAGAATCTATCTCGATCATCCAGTCTACCAAGGATCTGAATATAATTTCACAACTACCAATCAGCAAACCTTTAGGAAAATCGAAAATAGATCGAAAACCATTAAACAATTAAAGTGCTATTAATCATTATTCAAAGTGAAATTGCAGGCTCTCGAGTTTGAATTTGGAATATAATCGGTTTTTGGAAACAACGCCGCAAAATTATATATTCACTGTTCGAATTAATTTAATCTTAATTATTTAGATTTTACAATGCGTTTGTGTAATGGTTTGAGTGGAAGGGCAGGAGTTTGAGATGAAAATTCTGGTAGTTGACGATTCACGTACAATGCGAAGAACTATCAAAAATATCCTGTTATCAGGTGGTTATGATAATATCGCCGAAGCAAATAATGGCATTGAAGCACTTGATTCCCTGGAAGATGTTGACCTTGTCCTACTGGACTGGACAATGCCTTTAATGGATGGACTGACCTGTACAAAAGAAATCAGGAAGATGTTTTCCAAGGATTTACCTATAATAATGGTGACCGCCCAGGGATCGCAGGAAGAAGTTGTTAAGGCAATGAAATTTGGCGTTAACGACTACATTATCAAACCTGTTACCCAGAACGTTTTACTGCATAAAATAGAGCTTGTAACTCATCATCAAACCACTCATACTCCGGGAAACAGGCTGTTTACTCTCACACCCACGGTAAACCAGGTAATCAACAGACTCGCTGATACACTTGATAAAGAAGGAATAGAATCCAGGAATGCCAGTAAACTGGTCAGGTACTGTGTTTTGAATCTATGCAGAAGTACTAATGAAGAGGATATTCATAAAGCTGTCGAACAAATTCGAAATGATGACGCCTGGAAGGCTGTTTAATTTAATGAGGTGACAATTGTTGTTATTCTAAAGCCTTTCTTAAGTCGAACTCAGCGTTGTGTAAAATATCCATTGCTTGTTCAATATTTACGCCTTTTGATTCCATAATTATTTTTATCATTCGTGCTTTCAGCTTATCAGAATTCGGCTGCAGGTCTACCATCAGGTTTCCCTTTACACGTCCCAGTTTTACCATTGTCCCAGTGCTGATCATTGTCAACGCCATCTTTGTAGCCAGACCAGCTTTCATCCTGGTAGAGCCCGTGATAACCTCCGGTCCGACTTCCAGGGAGATCAACGTATTCAAATCGTCAGATTTTTTAATTTTATTGCAGCATAGGAGACCGGTCCAGGCGCCGATTAAATCAGCCTTCTTAAGAATCGTCCTGACATATGGTGTATTCCCCCTGGCGCTTATTCCCAGCACAGTATCCTTTGACGAGATATTGAACTTCTCAAAGTCAATCTCTGCCTGTTCAACATCATCTTCGGAGCCCTCCTGGGCGTATTTCAGGGCTAGATCTCCACCAGCGATCATTCCGACAACCCAGTCCGGGGGTACACCGTAGGTTGGTGGGCATTCCGCAGCATCGAGAACTCCAAGCCGTCCTGAAGTCCCAGCTCCCACATAAACCAGGCGACTGCCGGATTTAATGGATCTGACAGCCGATTCAACTACTTCACCAATCTGTGGGATGGCTTTTCTGACTACCTGAGGGACTGTTTTATCTTCACTATGAATCAGTTCAAGCAATGAATGAGTATCCAGGGAATCGATATCTTTACTGGCAGGATTCTTTTGTTCAGTTGTCAGCTCCTGGATTTCTTTTAGCGTTTCCAGGATTTTGTCGTTCTCGTTTGCGGTCATCTGAATTTCATGTCCAGTGAAATTTCATGGATCTGTGTTTTGATTTTCCCGGTCAACTATTTCAACAACATAACCTTATGTACCTTGACATCGTCTTCGGCTTGTGCTCGAACAAGATATATTCCCGAAGAAAAACCGTCTGCATTCCAGGTAAAAGTAACAGGTCCTGACACCAGCCTATTATTTTCCAGCGATGCAACCTTTTGACCAAGTAAGTTAAATATATTAACGTTCAAATCACCAGGTTGGGGCAAAACTACCGAGATATTCAGTTCAGAGTTAAATGGATTGGGATAAGCGTTGAGTGAAAAAACGCCGGGGAGTGAATATTCAACTTCATCTTCGACACTATTCAAATCCCTGACAAGTATATATTCAGCAACTCTTTCCACAAGTTCGTCTCGTCTCATGGTCGCCGGGGCAGTATTCACCAGTTTTGCCAGTGAAAATCCAAACGTTGTGATACGCCAGCCGTAATCCAGCCGGGCGGCTACAGCCTGGTCCATCACAGACATAAACGTTGGAATATTTCCGCAACAGGGTGCGCATACAGTTACTCCGTCCTGTCCGGTAGCAAGCACGTTTCTACCATCAGAAACAGGATCATCCTCTATACCGAAAAATGCCGGACCTGTTAACTCTTCGCTGCTCCATTCACCCGGCAGGGCAACACCCCAGTCCGGATGCGCGTCAATATATGCCTGGTCCAGGTATTGACCGCTTATCGAACCGCTGCCATTGAAGCTGAAATAGTCAAGCAACACCTGGTCATCTCCAGTAAATAGATATTCAGCGTATCGTCCGTCTGCTTCTATCATCACGGCGTTTGTGTTATACATGTCTTCCGGGAGTTCATCCAAACCTTCTGTTGGTGTTCCCCATACGACATCAAGGCTGACCAGGATTTGTGATAGCGAATCAATTGTTCCAGTTACACCATCCTCGATCAACAGGATTTCAGATCGTCCATATGAGATTGTAAAAGATAACGTTTCCTCGAAAGGTAATTCCTCATTTGAGCTTTCTAATGTCATTTCATATTCAAGTAGATCGGGAAATCCGTCACCACTGCCGGTAACATCAACACTGAAAACAAGGATCTCATCACCAAGAAATTCCATATCCATGAATGATCCTTCAGTGTTATCCCAAGTCAGACGGTATTCATCTCCGGTATCTAAGTTCCAGTTTACTTCTCCGATAGGTAATCCACTGTTTTTGAAATAAAAATCGATTGTCACTGATTCTCCCGACTGAATTACATGGTCGGGATTGTTTGTCTCATTTGTGATACTCATCCTGAATGATGGCGATGGTTCTTCTAAATCGTCTACAAAAACCAGTCGTGCCGGAGCCTCAAGGTTGGGGAAAAGGGTTGGGTTGTCCGGTGGATCACCGTTCCAGTCTTCAAGCTGCCAGAAAACAGATTCTTCACCTTCAGGCCAGTCCATTACCTGGAGTTGTTCAGGTGAACCGTAAGTAAGTCTCAAACAATCATACAATCCACCGTGTTCCGGACTGTTATACCTGTCAAATACCTGGCGAGCGTATATAATAGAATTATCCTGGCCTCCAACGGTCCAGTGAATCAGTGGTGCTTCACCACGGTATATCCACTGGTCAAACCATAGATCAAGGTTTTCATCGCCGGTTGTTTCATAGAACTGGTTATAAAGATCATTACTGCAGACATGTCCGTATTCATGGTTGTTCAGGTAATCACTTACCGCTGTTGAGAAATCTTCATCACCATACCGCATTCTCAACTGGTGGACTGCCAGTGCCCCTCGCTCGTAAGGCAGAGCCGATGCCATGGTTTCATCGTAATCCGTGTTTACCAGCGCATGGTTATGTCCCTGGTTCTCCCAGGAGAAATAATCGTTACGGTCAGACTCAATCTCGTCAAGGTAGCTATCCCATCCGCTCAGATGATCAGCCCAGACAGCTTCCGACCAGACTGCAAAACCTTCATTCAGCCAGAAATCCTTCCAGTGCGCCGGTGTAACCAGGTCAGCAAACCACATGTGCGCAATTTCATGAACGACAATATTCTCATAGGTACGATTGCCGGTAATCATGTTGTGACCAAGGGAAATCATGGTCTGATGTTCCTGGCCACCCCAACCTCCGAATACACCGCATTCGACAATTTTCAGCTCTGAGAACGGATATTCACGTCCAAATGTATCTTCAAAAAGTTCAACTGCTTCAGGAATTCTTTCAAAATCAAACGTGGCTTCTGCTTCATCCTGCGGGTAAACATAATAACGTATGGGGAAGGGATCGGTTTGTGCTTCTATAATTGTATATGCCGCTATGGCAAATCCTATTTCACTTGAACAGACCGGATCTTCTTCAATCCAGACAAACCAGTTCTCTCCATTCTCTGTCCAGTAATCAAACAGATGTCCATTGGCAACAGCGGTCAGGTCATCCGGTACTCCCAGTTCCCAGGTCACAGGTGCTTTGCAACTGGGATTATCAACTATTGGAGTGAACGCGTGTGCTCCATCAGGGAAGAAGAATGACCACGCCTTATCCTGTGTCATCCAGACACCCATGCCACCGAAGGGGCCATCAACTTGTCCTTCAATCCCGGAATATTCAATCATAACTTCCAGGGTATCCCAGAAATCCTCGGGAATTTCAAATGTGAGGATATCGTTTTCATGGGAATAATTCAGGATTTCTCCCCCGTCCAAACGTTCGACATTATTTATGGTCAGTAATTCTGAAGAAGCGTCCAGCACAATATTGCCGGGAGCACCACCATCAGGATTGGTTAGAGTTATCTCTGTATAACCCGAGAACGTTGAATTATCAAAGTCAAAACTGAGGTGAAAAAGGTAGTCGGCGGCATCAATTGATAAAATCGGTACTGTATCTAGCTCACATGTACTTGTATATTTCCCCATTCCAGTGCAAAAAGCTTCACCCGAGTATTCATCAATAATAATAGGACGCGCGGTGGCACCCGTTGCGCAGAATACCAGCAGGATAAGAAATAGAGGCAGTTTATATCGATTTATATTCATGATGGAACCTGTAGAAAATGGAATGAACAATCACAGCCAGTAGTTATGTATACCTAACAAACTACACTAAATAGATATAAGTTTCAAAGTATATAAGAGATTTTTACAGAGCAATCGCAGGTGGAGAATTTTGTATCTTCAGAAATATCATGAATTGTACTTCCAAAATCCGAGGTCAACTTTATATATATTTCTTGCCTCTTGATTATTGGATCATCTATATTTAAAACTTGCTCAAACAGGGCGTATTGATGGAACGGACAATAGCTGAAAGGCTGGCTGAATTAAATTCTAAGATTGAGCTGGCTGCTGATAAAGCTGGAAGAAAAGCTGAAGATATTCAGTTGCTGGCAGTTTCGAAAACAATGCCGGCTGAAATGGTTATCGAAGCATACGACGCTGGCCAGAAGCATTTTGGCGAAAATCGTATGCAGGAAGTCCCTGAAAAAATTGCTGAAGTCGGCAGTAAAATTAGTCCTTTTTCAGGATTGCCGACATGGCACTTTATTGGTCATTTACAATCGAATAAAGTTCGCAAAGTACTTGAACTTTTTGATTATATTCAAAGTATCGACAGTTTCAAGCTCATTGACAGGATAGACAGGATTGCGGGTGAGATTGGAAAAACCGCACGTTGTCTCCTACAGGTTAATATCAGCGGCAGTGAGAGCCAGTTTGGTTTCGAACCCGGGAAAATTGTAGAAGCCGCAGGATCCGCATCCGGCAGGGAAAATCTTGTCATCGATGGATTGATGACAATCGGTCCCTTGACGAACGATGAAGTGACTTTACGCAAGGCGTTCTCTAATATCAGACGTCTTTCCGAAGAAATTTCCTCGCTGAATCTACCGGGAATTTCTATGTCTACATTGTCGATGGGGATGTCCGGTGATTATAAGATTGCCATTGAAGAGGGATCTACAATAGTAAGAGTTGGTACTTTGATATTCGGTGAACGGAAAAAATTCTGATAAATCAGGTAAATGTAGAAAGTTGGCGGTCTAAAATGAATTTAACACCCCTGGACATTCGGAAACAGGAATTCGGTAAAAAAACCCGTGGGTATGATTCGGAAGAGGTCGATAGTTTCCTGGAAATGGTCGCGGATGAATTTGAGCGACTGTTGGCGAAGTCCCGGGAATTATCCGGCCAACTGGATGCATATAAAAAAGAATCGGATAAGTATAAACAGAGCGAATCAGCGATACACGATTCTCTCAAGGATATTCAGAAAGCCCAGGAAGAAAAATCTGAAAAGATAAAGAACGAAGCGGAATTTATAATCCAGAAAGCGGAGTTAAAGGCTGACCAGATAGTACATGTTGCAAGGAAAAAATACTCGCGGATAATGGATGAACTTCATGTTCTCGAGGGCCAACGAAAAGGTTTTCTCCTTAAAATGCATCATGTCCTGAAAAGCCAGCTTGAGCTTATTAAGATTCTCGAGCAGGATTCGCCCTTAAAATCATCGAGAAAAAAATCGACAAAGAAGCCAAAACCATAAGATAAATAAATAACAGTAACAAACCTTGTAAGGCAGAATTAGAAGATGTTTAAACCGGTACAGAATCCCCCAGATTTTCCGGCAATGGATCACAGGTTACTGGAACAATGGGATAAAGATAAAATATTTGAACGATCCATCAACCAGCGTGAAGGCGCGGAAGACTACGTTTTTTATGACGGCCCTCCAGGAACGAACGCACCTCCCCATATTGGCCATATGATGCAGTCTGCATTGAAGGATCTCTGGCCTCGCTATCAGTCCATGAGGGGAAAAAGAGTTCTCAGAAAAGCTGGATGGGATACCCACGGTTTACCGGTTGAACTTACTGCTGACCGTGACCTTAAGCTTGAAAGCAAAAAAGATATTGAAAATTATGGCGTTAAAAAATATACCGAATACTGTCGCAGTGTAATTTTCAACTTCAAGAGTACCTGGGAAGAAGCCATTCACCGTCTTGGTCGTTTCCTGGACATGGAGAATTTTTACGCCACATTTAAGACGTCTTATATCCAGTCAGACTGGTGGGTTCTTAAGCAGGCATGGAACACAAAGGTCAGGGATGAATTTGTAAATGAATCAAACCTGCTTGGTAAAGACCGGTTTTTGTATAAGGATTACCGTATCTCAGCATGGTGTCCACGTCAGGGAACCACACTGTCGAATTTCGAAGTTGCGCAGGGTTATAAAGATGTAACCGAAATAGCACTCTTCCCCAAATTCAAGGTAAAAGGTGAAGAAAATCTTTACCTGGTAGCCTGGACAACTACTGCATGGACATTACTTTCAAATATCGCCATAGCTGCTGGCCCAACACTCAATTACGTGAGAATCAGGATAACCGTTGACAGTAAAGGCGCAAAAAAAGGCGAAAAACTTATAGTCGCTAAGGAAAGATTAGCCGACCTGGAAAGATTCCTTGAAGGCTATGAAATTGAAGCGACTATTCCCGGGACTGACCTGGCTGATATTGAATACGAACCTCTTTGGGATTTCCAGCAGCTAAAGAACAATCATAAGGGGCATTTTGTTGTTGTAGATGAGTATGTCACCGCGGATGATGGTACAGGTATGGTTCACCTTGCGCCATATGGTGAAGACGATCACCGCCTTATGAAACAGTTCGGATTGCAGGTTGACCTCCGAGTAAATGCTCACGGTTATGTTGTTGATGGGCTTGGTGACTGGTCAGGTAAATGGTTTAAAGATGACGATCTCGAGATAGGTATTTTAAAAAATCTGGCGGGACGTAATCTTCTACTGGGCAAGGAGAAGCATGATCATACATATCCGTTCCATTATAAAACCGGCAGTCCGCTGATTTATTTCCCTCGTCCGGGATGGTTTATCCGTACTACAGCCATGCGTGATGAGATGCTGGAAGCAAACAAGCTGATAAACTGGGTACCGCCACATATCCGTGACGGTCGTTTCGGAAAATGGCTGGAAAATGTTATCGACTGGAATATTACACGTGAACGTTTCTGGGGTAGTCCTCTACCAATCTGGAGTGATGAGGATAATTCGGAGGCAGTTTGTGCCAGTTCGATCGCTGAATTAAACGAACATATTGTCCGAAGTGGTGGAGGAGCCTTACCTCAGGACGCCGATCTGCATAAACCCGGAATAGATGAAATTGTTCTGACAGGTGAATCAGGTAAAACACTCAAACGAGAAGATTTTGTCCTCGATTCATGGTTTAACGCTGGAATTATGCCGTGGGGACAGTACGGCTACCCTGCTGAGGAAGGTTCTGAGCCAATATTTGAAAACCAGTATCCCTGTGACTTCATTTGCGAAGGGTTGGACCAGACACGTGGCTGGTTCTACAGTATGCTCGCCTGCAGTACCCTGCTTGCGATCGCAAGGGGTGACGAGGACAAAAAACGTTGGACAAGTTATAAAACCGTAATCTGTACAGATCTGGTGCTGGATGAGTCCGGCGAAAAGATGTCCAAGTCGAAGGGTAACGTTGTGGCGCCTGTTCCGATGATGGAAAAATACGGCGCTGACGCTATTCGCTGGTCATTCTTCCGGAACAATCCCTGGCTCCCCATCAGGTACGGGGAGGAGGCCTTACGGGAATCCTTGAGGCAGATATTTATTCCACTGTGGAACGCTTACAGTTTCTTTGTAACCTACGCGAATGTTGATGAATGGGAGCCGGATAACGATCAACCGGTAGGTACCCCCAATAAACTGGATCGCTGGATACTTGCCTGTTATTGTGATATGCTGCAGGAAGTTACCAATAAACTTGAAAATTATGATGTTAAGCCTGCAAGCGACGCCATAGCCGATTTTATTGACCGTTTGACAAACTGGTATATCAGGCGCAGCAGGCGTCGGTTCTGGAAAAGCGAGGAGCCTGAAGACAAGCAACGCGCTTACCTGACCTTGTATACTGTGTTGACAGGTTTATCGCAGGTTTTCGCACCATTCGCGCCATTTATCAGTGAAGAGCTGTACGGAAACCTGGTTAAAAACCGGAAAAAGAACAGTAAGGATTCAGTACATCTTGAAGACTGGCCATCGGTAAATGAAGAATGGATAGATTCTGAGCTCAGAGACCGTATGGATTATGTACGGCAGGTTGTTTCATTGGGTCATGCTGCCCGTAATGATGCAAAAATGAAAGTTCGCCAGCCATTGAGTTCGATGATAATAGTTGCTGAAGATATTGACAGGAGTTCAGTGAACGGTTACGAAGACCTTATCATTGAAGAACTTAACGTTAAAGCTATCGAATTCTCAAAATCAAGATCTTCAATAATATCTCAAAGAGCGAAAGCGAATTTTAAACTGTTGGGACCAAGGTTTGGCAAGGAAGCAAAATCGTGGGCGGAGCGTATTGAAAATGCAAATCCGGATATGACTTCGAAGTGGGCAAAAAATGAAGCTGTTGATATAGAGGGTGAGGCAATACAGGCTGATGAAGTTATATTAGAGGATATTGTCCGGGCTAACCTCGCGGTGAAAGAAGAGGGATCAGTTACTGTTGCATTGAACCTGGAATTGAATGATACTCTCCTTGATGAAGGTTATGCACGTGAACTTATAAATAAGATCCAGAACAGGCGAAAAGATATGGATCTTGAGGTAACAAAAAGGATAAACCTGACAATTCAGTGCGATGAACGTCTCCAGGCAGCGATTAATAATTACAGGGGGCTTATCGCGCGCGAGGTTCTCGCGGAAGATTTACAGGTATCTTTATTGTCAGGTAACGATAATATAGTTAAGGTAAACGACCTTAAGGCTCAGTTTGAGCTTGTGCCTGTCTAGGGCATATATATTACGAGGTGCGCTATGAGTGCAAAAAAAACAAGTGATAAGGAAGTACGGCGGTATGTACCGGAGGATATGCCGCATTTCCGTGATCTGATCATGAAAAAGATCGAGAAGATCAAAAAGGAGTTGGGTTATCTCGAGGATACGTCCCTTAAGACCGTTGGGGAATATTCCGGTGATAACTCTACCTATTCACTGCACATGGCTGATCAGGGTACTGACGCGCAGGAGAGAGAAAAAGCGTTCTTGTTTGCTCAACGTGAGCATAAATTTCTCAAAAACCTCTATTCAGCACTCGATCGTATGGAAAACGGTACTTACGGTTATTGCATGGATACAGGAAAGCCTATCCAGTTTGCACGTCTTGAGGCAGTTCCCCATGCAACTCTGAGCATCGAGGCCAAGAAAAAAAGAGAGGAACAGAATCGTTGACACGTTCCTCTATGTTTTTACCATGGTACCTTGCTGCTCTGATCATCGCTCTCGATCAAATAACAAAAAGGATTGTTATTTCTTCACTAGCGCTGCACCAGTCCGTACCATTTATCGGTGATATTGTTAGATGGACTTACATCCATAATGAAGGAATGGCTTTTGGCGTTAAAATCGCCGGCGGTAGAATCCTGGGCGTTATTTCAATAGTAGCAACAATTTTTTTTTCCTACATCTTACTTAAATCTCGCAATGAATCATTCGGTTTCCGAATGATAATCGGGGGAATTATCGGCGGCGCCATTGGTAATTCCATTGACAGACTTGCCTATGGATATGTAATCGACTTTATCGATGTTGATTTACCTGACTGGTTGATGGAGAGGTGGCCGATTTTTAATATCGCCGATTCCGCGGTATCAGTAGGGATTGTCTTATTGATAATTATGATAATATTCCGTAAAAATCAGCCCTTCATGAATGAAACTATCCCCGGTTTCGAAGATGCGACACCTTCTGTCCAGAAAGTTGAAACCTCTGTACCAGGGTCAAATTCCCTGGAATTCGCATCAGAAGAAATAAAAAAAAGTAAACCTGATGAAATCCCTATCACAGGGAGCGAGGACAAGTGATCCTCTCGAAATTCAGAATTACTACTCTCCTGGTATCCGGATTAATTCTTTTCCTTTCAGCGCTGTCAATAGCGGAAGAATTTCCAAATCCTGTGGGATTTATTAACGATTATTCCTCGATTCTCACCCAGCAAGAAAGAAACAACCTGGAATCAATTTGCAGGGCTGTTAAAAAACGTGCTGGAGTTGAATTCGCGGTAATTACAATGGATGAGATACCGGATGGACAGGCAATCAGCTCATACACTGTGGATATCGCTCATCACTGGGGAGTAGGAAATAAAAGCGATGATAAAGGCGTAGTCCTGTTATATTCAACCGGTAAATCGGATGGAAAACGCCAGGTTTACCTAGCGACCGGGTATGGAATAGAAGGGGATATTCCCGATTCCAGGGCAGGAAGGATTCTTGACCAGGTCACGATTCCACTTCTCAGGGAAGAAAGAAACTACCAGGCTTTTGCTGCAACCATATCTACCGTACTTTCAATAGTTTCGCCGGAAACCAGGATTTCCGGAATACCGGAACCGCAAGTTATACCCCAATCTGATAGAAGGGGTAAAACTTTCCCCGGCATTTTGATAATGATCTTCATCGTGATGATGTTGATTCTGCCACGAGGTTCCAGAGGTTTGTTCTTTGTAATGATGTTAGGATCAATGATGGGGCGCAGTCATGGCGGATGGGGAAGTTCCGGAGGAGGATTCAGCGGTGGTTTCGGTGGTTTTGGCGGTGGTGGATTTGGCGGTGGTGGCGCAGGAAGATCATTTTAAGGTGTTAATATGTCATCAAATCTAGATCAAAAACTCAGTTTAGCGATTGAACAGTGGAAAGAGTTCTGGAAAACTGATCTCGAGTCAATCTATTTATACGGTTCGGCAGCCAGGAATGATTGGTCTCATAAAAGCTCCGATATTAACCTTTTACTCCAGGTATCCGGCAACGACCATTATGCAAAATGGCCTGATGCTTCAGAACTATCCCGGAGACTGTTCAAAAAGGGATTCGCTATACCTTTAATCCTGACAAAACAGTATATCGAAAGCTCTCTTGATGTATTTCCCATAGAATTTCTCGATATCAAACTCTTTCACCGAGTATTGGCCGGTAGTGATGATTTTGACAAAGTGGAGATAAATAAACCTGACCTGAGAGCCCAGGCTGAACGTGAAGTGAAGGGTAAATGGGTACAACTCAGACAGGCTTTTCTGGAGCGTGGTGGCAATACATCTGAGATGCGAAATTTGCTCGCGCAGACTGTTCCTACGTGGATATCCGTTTTCCAGGCATTATTATATCTTGAAGACCATGAAATTCCCGAAAGCAGGCGGGACGTTCTCGCAAATGGTTCAAAAATCTGTGGTTTGGATTCCGATATATTCCTCGACCTGGAGAAGGTGCGAAAGAATAAACTATCATTGAATCGCAACCTGGCAAAACTTCACCTGGAAAAGTTAATGAAACAGGCGGATATTCTTGCCCGGTTCATTGACGAATATGGAATGAAATAAATATCGATTATAAATTGTCCTGTTGGTCGATTAACCTGGAGAATAATGTGAAAAAAGGGACACTGATACTGGTAATTGTTCTTGTTGTAATTTTGCTGGCTGTGTTGTCGGTTTACTCATTCATCAAGGGTACGTACAATTCCATTATTAAGATGGACGAGTCTGTCGCGGGAGCGTGGGCGGAAGTCGAGAACAATCTCCAGCGAAGATATGACCTGATTCCTAATCTCGTGAATACTGTGAAAGGTTTTGCGCAACAGGAGAAGGATGTTTTTCTTGGTGTAACTGAAGCAAGATCAAAGGTTGGTGGAGCGGTAGGAAATATTCCAAATCGAATGGCTGCGGAAAACGAATTGTCTACAGCCTTATCACGACTTCTGCTTGTGGTAGAGAACTATCCATTAATTAAATCCGACGCGAATTTTCTGGCTCTGCAGGATGAATTGGCTGGAACCGAAAACAGGATTGCTGTTGCACGGAAACGCTATAACGACGCGGTAAAAACATATAATATGACCATCAGGCAGTTCCCGCAGAATATAATCGCAGGTTTCTTTAATTTTGAAAAACACAGTTTCTTTGATGCACCGCAGGCTGCGGAAGCGACACCGAAAGTGGATTTTGAGTAATGAAAGATTTTAAACCAAGCGGTATTGTCAGCCTTCTCACAGACTTTGGATTTGGGGATGATTACGTGGGATCGATGCATGCATCGCTCTATTCCATTAATCCTGAAATCCGCATAGTTGACCTTTGCCATGATATCCTTCCTGGGGATATTGAAGCAGCAGCTTTTTTACTTGCAAAAGATTATAAAGTGTTTCCAGCCGGTACAGTTCATCTTGCGGTTGTTGATCCGGGAGTGGGAGGAGATCGCGAAATTATAGCAGCGGTTATGGATGGCCATGTTTTTCTCGCACCGGATAATGGACTGCTGGATGCTCTATTATCAAATGGCGAAGGGAAAAAGGTTTTTACTGTTAATAACCAGGAACTTTTTCATCAAAAAGTATCGCCGACATTTCACGGTCGGGATATATTCACCCCTGTTGCCGCATATATTTCCGCCGGGGGCAATCTTACAGATGTCGGGCCGGAGAAGTCAGAATGGATGAAAGGGCCCCAGGTGGAACCGAGGCTCGTGGGTGATATTCTAGTTGGCCGGGTTATGTGGGTTGACCGGTTTGGTAACCTGATCACAAATCTACCTGCTGATTCGATCGAGGAGTACTCTATTCAAATAGCCGGGATTCGTCCAAGACTCGTCACAACATTTAACGATGGAAACCCGGGCGAACCCGTTTGCCTTACAGGAAGTAAAAATACCATTGAGGTTGTAATAAATGGGGGAGATGCGGCTAAAACTTTGGGTTTAGGGCAGGGAACAAACGTTAAAGCGTTACCAAGGTAGATTATAAGCAATTCTAAAGATTTTATTATCAGGATATAAAGCGAGGAATTCCCAGGAATTCTCATTACGACAGTGAGTTGATCATGGCAGATAAAATTAAACTCGATATTACCCGGATGTTGTCCAACGTTGTGGGACCTGAAAATGGTGCAACGATGGATGAGTTGCAATCGGAATGGTCGAAAGTAACTTCCGTCATCCAAGGGTTGGAAGCAAAAAGAAAAGCAGGTGATTTACCCTTTTACGATTTGCCAGGCGACACTGAGACTATTTCTCGCATCGAAGATTATGTAAATCAGATCCAGGGTAAGTTTCGTAATGTTGTGATCCTCGGTATTGGGGGAAGTGCCCTGGGTGCGATAGCTCTGAGGGAGGCACTGAAACCTGCATCTTACAACTTGTTGCCCGATGATCAGCGTCAGGCACCCAGGCTGTTTGTCCCGGATAATCCCGATCCGGAAATGTTAGCCGGAATATTTGAGCTATGTCCTCCTGAAGAGACACTCTACAACGTGGTTACCAAATCTGGTGGGACTGCGGAAACTATGGCTGCCTACTTGACGGTTCTTTCTAAGCTGAAGAATACGTTAGGTGATAAATACAGGGATCACCTCGTTTTCACAACAGATCCAGTAAAGGGCAATCTAAGAGCGATATCACGTAATGAAGGAATCACGGCCTTCTCAATTCCACCGGGAGTCGGGGGAAGGTTTTCAGTATTAACCACGGTTGGTTTACTTCCTGCCGCCCTGATGGGAGTTGACATCAGGGAGTTACTCAATGGGGCTGCAATACAGCGAGAGAAGGTTTTCCAACGCCAGTTTGAGTCAAATCCGTCAGCGGCATTCGCGTTATTACAATA
Source organism: bacterium (assembly GCA_028278125.1). Next base: position 58,156 of record JANQEY010000297.1, read on the forward strand.
TCTTGCAGATGTCAAACGTTCACAGCGGATACATGTAATGATGCCCTACAGCAACGCGCTTTTCCGTACCGCAGACTGGTTCCGTCAGCTCTGGGCTGAATCACTTGGTAAGAAAGAAAATCTCAGTGGCGAAAATGTCTTTACCGGCCCCACGCCGGTTGCTGCTTTGGGAGCTACCGATCAGCACAGCCAGGTTCAGTTGTATGTAGAAGGGCCAAACGATAAAACATTTACTTTTATTGTCCCTGAAAAATTCAGACGGGAATTATCTATCGGTAAACAGCATAAAGATATCGAAAATATTAATTACCTCGGCGGTAAGGATATGGGCTCATTACTCCTTGCCGAAGCCCAGGCAACCCAGCGGGCATTAACCGCAGCGCAAAAACCGAATATGGCATTTGTACTCAAAGAAATATCGCCGGAAACGGTTGGCGGACTGATGTACTTGCTGGAGGCTGCTACGGTCGTAGCCGGTGGATTATATGGTGTAGATCCACTTGACCAGCCAGGTGTGGAAGCCGGGAAAGTGGCTACTTATGGGCTTATGGGCCGGGTAGGTTATGAAGATGTACGAGCTGAGATTGAAAAAGAAAATGAACGAGCGAAAATTATAATATCTTAACTGAATTCATTCGCTAAAAATGACAGATTCCAGACAAATCAGGGGTGTTTTTTTCGACTTTGATGGTGTGTTGGTAAATAGTTTGCCTGCACACGGAAAAGCCTGGCAGTGGATCATGAAAGAAGTTGGAATAGAAGTTGATCCATCTGTCGCACCACTTCTTGAAGGCTTACATAGCCGTCGTGCTGCACGGCTGATTTTTGACGCTGCAAACCATGAACCCGGCTTAAACATGGGCGACGATGAACTTAACGATCTGCTTGAACGAAAAAGAGCTCATTACCGGGAAATAGTAGGATCTATTTCAATTTCATCCAAGATTATCGAAACATTAGTGGCAGTAAAAGCTCGTGCTGAAATAATGGCACTGGTAACAAGTTCAGTCAGGAAAAACCTCAATCACGCCATGACCGGGGATCAACAAGCTTTATTCGATCATATTTTGACAGCCGATAGTGTTTCTAAAAATAAACCCGATCCTGAACCATATTTAAAAGCTGCTGAGAAGTCTAATCTAAATCCCGAACAGTGTCTCGTGGTTGAAAACGCTCCCATAGGAATCAGATCTGCCAGGGCTGCGGGATGCTGGTGTGTGGGGATTGCCAGTACAATGCCGATAGATAAATTATACGAGGCTCATTATATACTTGGAGATGTTACTGATCTCAACAGCGACCAGACCTGGGAAAATATCTTGGGCAAATTTGCTGAAATTGGCGATCCGGGTAGATTGGAACCGGAAGAGGTAATAGTAGCTCCGATACCGATTTTGAATAAGGCTTAGGATATCGCAATCATCAACCCAACCGTGGAATTTTAAATGGATGAAATAATTCAAACCTATTCCAGCGGTGAAAACATTCCAACCGACTCACCAGACAATATAGCCTATTTAATCCTCGACGGACGTGTAAGGATGGAACGTGGCGATAATCCCAGCCTTGATTATCTTAATGTCCTCGAACCGGGTGAAATTATATTTCCAAGAATTTTCCTGCAGGAAGACAAAAACGAAGGGCACTTTGTCGCTATTTCTGATGTCAGGATTTATCCCATCGAACTGGACAACCTGGATCAGCAGCTTGAGAATCTCCCCGATTGGATCAGAAGTTGGATTGACGGCAGACTAAAACGCGACTGGTATGACTATTCACGGAGGTTGAAGGCAATCAGTCGGCTCTATTCCATCTGCAGCCAGATATATTCATTACTCTATACTCGAACGAGCCTGATTAAATCCCGCCAGTTAAAAAGCGATATTGATCCGGTTCTGACAGAAATCGCCAATGTGATGATTTCGCCACCTCCGCCGGTTGTTCCCATACTCCGCGGACTTTCGAAAACCGGGCTCATTGACTTGCAGGAAGGCGACATCCTTACTCCGACAATCCATATCACTGATATACGATTATTTCACAGTTTTCTCCTGTTTCTTCAACGTACCGCATGTTTACCGGAAGGTTTATACCCGGATTCACTCCTGGTGAAACCTGTCAGTTTGTCCCGGAAGGCATCAAAAATCCTGGATAGTGTTCTCATCGATAGGGATATTGCACCGAGGATGTTTGATCCTGAACGCTCTATGGCGCATTTCTCTGAAGAAAAAATCAAACAGCTTTACGCGACAGTCGATCCAAAATCGGATATATCTCTTCATGATCCGGCGATATATGAATTACAGCAACATGGAATTTTAAAAATAATCCGTGATACGACTATAGTCTCAGTATTTATGAACCTCAGGGCAATTTTACGAATAAATATCTTGAGAAATCCGGAAGAGAATTTTAAAGACATCGCCGAGTTTTTATGTGAAATGCTTACCGATCCATATCCACCACGTAAAGGACGTATCTTCCGAAGAATGCATATCTGAAATTTCATGTAATCTTCACCTGATCCCTCGCTCTTAATATTATAGTTCTTGAAAGTACTGCTGCACTTGTCATTCCGGACTTGATCCGGAACAGGAAGGAAGCATAGCTCGGTGAGGTTTACACTCACCAATCCAGCGTCTTTAAGAGATTTTTTTTATTCTCGAACACAGTATCAAACAGGATTAATTTCGAATCCAAAGAGAGCACTAGGGATAATAGTTTGGCAATTATTTTAGTCAAAGTTAAAATATTATTTGTAAAAATCGTAATCTCCCATTAGATTGTTTCTCATCCAGAAGGCTCTCTGACTTAGCTGAAAGCCTGAAAGGATAAATATAAGTTTGCACCAGGCTTCAACATGACCTTTTTACAACATCATCGACTTGCTACTGAAAGGTCTCATCATGAATACCAACATTATTCCAGGAAAACGTTTCTTAGATAGTCTGTTCTGGATAGCATTGTTAATGCTATCGATTTCTATTATGATGCCGGTGATTGCTTGTGCGCAGGATAGCCTGGGAGTTACCTGCCTTGGAAGGTTCTGGCACACCAACTCATATGATGTCGATATACAATGGGAACACGCCTATGTTGCGGACGGGCATTACGGTTTACGGGTCATCGAAATCAGTAATCCAGCAGATCCGCAAGAAGTTGGTTTCTGTAATACCCCGGGTTGGGCAAGGAGTGTAACCCTGTCCGATGATTACGCTTATGTTGCAGCTGAAGATTACGGCCTTCGGATAATTGACATCAGCAATCCAGCAGAACCGCAGGAAATTGGATTCTATGCTACACCCGGTGAGGCTTATGGTGTAGCCGTGTCCGGCGATTTTGTTTATGTTGCAGATGAAGGTTTCGGTCATTACGGTCTTCGGATAATAAACATCAGCAATCCGGCAGATCCGCAAGAAGTGGGTTTCTATGCTACGCCCGACAATGCTTTAGACGTAGCCCTTTCCGACGATTATGCCTATGTTGCTACTTCATCCGGTTTACATATAATTGATATCAGTAATCCGGCAGAACCGCAGGAAATTGGATTCTATAATACGCCTGGTGAGGCCCACGCCGTAGCACTGTCCGACAATTTCGCTTATGTTGCTGACGTAGATGGTCTTCGGATAGTCGACATCAGTAATCCGGCTGAAATGCAAGAAGTTGGTTCCTATGATACACCCGGTTATGCCAAAGGCATAGCATTGTCCGGCGATTACGCCTGTATTGCCGATGTCTACGAAGGTCTGCGGATAATCGACATCAGCAATCCGGCAGATCCGCAAGAAGTGGGTTTCAACGATACGCCCGGTCGGGCTTATGGAGTAATCGTGTCCGGCGATTATGCTTTAGTTACAGATGGTCCTTACGGTCTACGGATAATCGACATCAGTAATCAGGCAAGCCCGCAAGAAATTGGATTTTATAGCAGGCCCGGTTGGGCTCGTGGCGTAGCTCTGTCCGGCGATTACGCATATCTTGTTGATTATGGTCTAAGGGTAATCGACATCAGCAATCCGGCAGATCCCCTGGAAGTTGGTTTGGATGATACCCTTGGTGGTTGGAGTGTAGCCTTGTCCGGCGATTACGTTTTTGTTGCCGCTGGTTGGGATGGCCTACGGATAATCGACATCAGCAATCCGGCAGAACCGCAAGAAGTTGGTATCTATGATACACTCACTGAGGCTTATGACGTAGCTGTGTCCGGCGATTTCGCATATGTTGCCGATAATTGGGTCGGTTTACTGATAATCGACATCAGCAATCCGGCAGAACCGCAAGAAGTTGGTTTCTGTAATACGCCTAGTGGGGGTTGGAGTGTAGCCGTGTCCGGCGATTTCGCCTATATGGCCAATAATTCTTTCGGTCTACGGATAATCGACATCAGCAATCCGGCTGATCCCCAGGAAGTTGGTTTCTATGATACGCCCGGTTATGCACGGAGTGTAGCCGTGTCCGGCGATTACGCCTATCTTGCTGATTATGGTCTAAGGGTAATCGACATCAGCAATCCGGCAGTTCCAGAAGAAATTGGTTTCTGTAATACGCCTTATGGGGCTGAGAGTGTAATCCTGTCCGGAGATTACGCCTATGTTGCCGATATGGTTAATGGTTTACGGATAATTGACATCAGCAATCCAGCAGATCCGCAAGAAGTTGGTTTCTATAATAATACCTGTTCAACTTCTGATGTAGCGGTAGCCGGAAACATCGCGTATATCGCGGGTGGACAGGAGTTTGGGATATATGATTGCTCCCAGGCACTTGGTGTTTCAGAGAGCCGGTGCCCGAACATCCCGACTAAATTTTCAATTGCAGCAGCATATCCGAATCCATTCAATCCGACCTTGAATGTTTCTATCGAAATGGCAGGGAAGGGTGATTTGAACCTCCGTGTCTTCAATCTCGTTGGGCGGGAAGTGGGCGTACTCTCCAATCATTCTATTCAAGCGGGCTATCACACTTTTACTTTTAATGCTTCTGACTTGGCGAGTGGCATCTACTTTATAAAAGCAACATTTCCGGGTAAAATGAGCGAGGTGAAGAAAGTTGTGTTGATGAAATAGAACTATCCATTTGTTTATCCTCACCAAACATTGGATCAGCAGCATTCCCGGGATTTATGCGTTGTAGCGTACCTGGGCGCTGTGGCGTATCACTGTATTCCGGGATCAACTCTTCTCCTTACTGTTATATCCTCAATCTTGCCCTGTTTACCGTGTTATAAAAACGGTATATTCTATTTTTGAAACACGTATCTTCTAATCTTTGAGGAAGATGCGGTTTTCTCGTCTTTTAAATAATTTTTCATGTACGGGTTTCTAATATGGGTTGTGAGACGATTCGCCATCATTGTGGGATAATGGCTGTCTTAGGTGACGAAAGCGCAGCGGAGCTTGTATTCCATGGCCTTTATGCGTTACAGCATCGTGGCCAGGAATCAGCCGGGATAGTTTCAGCGGATGGCGAACATTTTCATCGTCATGTGGGAATGGGAGTACTTTCACATGTTTTCGATACGCCGGAAAAATTGCGAGAGCTGGAAGGTACCATTGCGATAGGACATAACAGGTACTCTACCACCGGCTCATCCAGTTCAAACAATATTCAACCTCTGTTCGCGACACTGAGGGACGGGTCCATCGCCGTTGGTCACAATGGCAACCTTGTAAACACAAAAACACTTCGTGAAAAACTCCAGGGTGATGGTGCGATTTTCCAGAGTAGCACAGACAGTGAAATTATCATTCACCTGATGGCCAGGTCTCAAGCTTCCAGTTTTAAAGGAAAACTTCTGGATGCTATCCGCCAGGTTCAAGGCGCTTTTTCGATGGTAATGATGACAAAGGATCAGATTTTTGCTGTCCGAGATCCACATGGAATCAGACCATTGTGTATCGGGGTGAAGGGGAATTCAACTGTTTTTGCCTCGGAATCCTGCGCGCTTGACCTGATAGGCTATGAATATGTGCGTGACGTTTATCCGGGTGAAATTGTTGTAGCTGACAAAGACGGCTGGCAGGGCGAACGTTTTACAGATGAGGTGCAATCACATCATTGTATTTTCGAATTGATATATTTTTCCCGTCCGGACAGCAGAGTCTTCTCGGAGAATGTGGATAAAAGCAGGCGTAAAATGGGCAAGAATCTTGCCCTGGAGCATCCCGCTGAAGCAGATATTGTTATATCTGTACCGGACAGCTCAAATACCGCGGCGTTGGGATTCAGCCAGACAAGCGGGATGAAGTTTGAACTCGCGTTGATTCGTAATCACTATGTCGGCAGGACATTTATCCAGCCCACGGACGCCATGCGTGAGATGGGTGTTAAACTGAAATTTAATCCCGTTGAAGGAGTTCTTAAAGATCGTCGGGTTGTTGTGGTGGAGGATAGCATAGTTCGTGGAACAACCTTGCGAAAATTGACGGCATTGCTCAGGCAGAGGGGGGCGAGAGAGGTTCATGTTCGAGTTTCGAGCCCGCCAATACGTTACCCCTGCTATTACGGGATGGATTTCCCGACACGTAAACAATTGATCGCCAACAACCGTTCTGTAGAAGAAGTGCAGGACCTGATAAAGGTCGATTCACTCGGTTATATGTCTGTTGATAACCTTCTGCAGAGTGTTCCACGTGATCACGGGCAGGGTTACTGCACAGCATGTTTCACCGGCGATTACCCGATACCGGTTGATGAAGAAATAAATGGTCAGGAAGGCAAGAAGGAGCAGTTTGAGTCGTGAGCCTGGCTTACAAAACTCGAGCGACACGAAGTCAATATTTCCCGTTCCATATTGCAGGCAGGATAATTATTAAAATCCTGGACTCATTCTTCGTACTCAGGCCTACATTATGGTTCCCGGTCTGGACTCTGATCCTGGCAGGTGCCACTGGAGCTGTATTCGTTAATAATACTGGATTTGCCGGATTTTTAACAATCGCAGGATTATGCTCATTAATGGGTGCTGTTTACCTTGTTAACCAGGTAAAAGACAGGGAAAGCGACTCTCTAAATGATAAGCTTCATTTTATTCCCAGGGGGATAATCTCACCTCGCTATGCCGTTATTCTAACTGTTTTCCTTATCCTGACGGGGATCCTGTTTCTCGTTCTGGAATCGCAATTTGTAGTTCTCTTTACGGCAGCCGGTATAGTTCTGGTTACCGGAATATTGTATAACCTCGGGCGAATCGCGTGGAAAAATTCACCCTGGTTGTCACTTGTAACTTCTATTATCGGTGGTGCAGGAATATGGCTGATCGGCTGGTTTCTCGCTGGAAATATATTTGCACCTGACTGGCTGAGATTGATTGGATATGTAGCCGCTTTTAATGCTGTAGCATTATTGACGACAATACCGGATTTGGATGGCGATAAAAAGACCGGGAAAATAACCCTTGCTGTTGCATACGGAATTAAGCCAGTAAAGATAATTGCAATGGTCTTCTGCAGCATCTCGTTTGTGTTGGCTTATATTTCCGGGGATACATTATTATCGATCGCATCAGGGATCAGTCTCCCTATTTTCCTCGGAACCCTGATCTTTTCCTCTACAGGTTGGCTTCTCGCGGCGATCAAACTACCCATTCTAATTCTATCAATACTTGTAGGAATGTTTTATTACCCGGCATACCTTGCAGTAATTGTCATATATTATATATTTGCAAGGATATACTATAAAGCAAGATTTAATCTTTCATATCCTGCCATTTTCTACAGGGCTTGAATATGCCATTATTCTCAAGACATGGTAGAGACAAAACTGTTTCGCAGGAAGAGAAGCGAAAACGAACTCACTATGAGGGAATTCAATGGCGGGATCTTAGGCTTGTTCCAAATATTTTAAGCCTGACTCGAATCGCCTGGGCTATCCCGGCACTATATTTTATTATTCGAAACCAGGGGCACACGGATGATCTTTATGCGGGTTTATTTCTGCTGCTGGCATTTTTAACAGATGTCCTGGATGGTTTCTGGGCGAGACATTTTAAGCAGATCAGTAACCTGGGTAGAATCCTTGATCCGTTGATTGATAAAATAGTAGTTATTTCGACAGCACTTACGCTTAGCCTCTCCACACGTGATCCGGGTTTCCCGTTATGGCTTGTGGGAGCAATGGTAATACGTGATCTATTGATTCTCTTGCTTGCTTTACGGGTTCTTAAAGAGGATAAATACCTGTTTACCAGCAGTTGGTCAGGTAAAGCCGCTACGTTTGCAGTAGCTGGAACAATCTTCGCCTTTATCTTTAGAATATATATACCCGGCAGGATCCTGGTGATGTTACCATACATAGTACTGGCATTGCTGGCATTGTCGAGTGTTGATTATTTTGAGAAGTACTGGAGTGTTAAACATAAACGTTATATCAATTGATCGAGTGGAATTCAAATGAGCCTGGTTTTTTACGATACCTACAAGAGAAAAAAAGTACCTTTTGAACCCTTGCAAGAAAATACAGTCCGAATTTATAACTGCGGTCCAACAGTATACGGAATAGCCCATATCGGAAATTTCAGGGCGAATGTATTCTCAGATATCCTACGCCGCTGGCTGGAAGTCAAAGGTTTTAAAGTTCACCAGGTAATGAATCTCACCGATGTCGATGATAAAACCATCAGGGACAGCAGGAAAGCAGCAAAAAGTATCTACGATTATACAGAACCATTCATTGTTGCCTTTTTCGAAGATATTGACAGGATGAATATCCAGCGTGCTGAGCTGTATCCAAAAGCCACTGATCACATTGATGAGATGGTTGACCTGATTCAGCGCCTTACCGAAAAGGGGCATGCGTATGAGACTGATGACGGTTCGATATACTTCAGCGTGATGTCATTTCCGGAGTACGGCAACCTTTCGGGAAAACGCCTGGAAGACCTGCAGATTGGCCAGCGTGTCAGCAGCGATGAATATGAATCAAAGGACGATGTCCGCGATTTTGCCCTTTGGAAAGCATGGACGGAAGAAGACGGTGACGTATTCTGGGAAACTCCCATTGGTAAGGGACGCCCTGGCTGGCATATCGAATGTTCAGCAATGTCTATGAAATACCACGGCGAAACTTTTGATATTCATACCGGTGGCGTTGATAATATCTTTCCTCATCATGAAAATGAGATAGCCCAAAGCCGTTGTGCTGTTGATGGTGAATTTTCACGGTACTGGATGCATTGCGAATACCTGGTTGTTGACGGGAAGAAAATGAGCAAATCGCTGGGTAATTATTATACTATCCCGGATTTACTCGAACAGGGCTACAAACCTCGTGAAATTCGTTATGTCCTTGCGGGCACACAATATCGCAGCCAGTTGAATTTTACTATCGATGGACTGAACGCGGCACGTCAGTCTCTGGCTCGCCTTGATGAGTTCTATGAAAACCTGGAAGGATATTCTTCCCCGGATGATTTACCGGCTGATGATTCTGTTACGAAAATCATAATGTCGGCGGAAAAGTCTTTCGAAGAGGCTATGGATGATGACTTGAATGTCAGCCGCGCCATGGCAGCAGTGTTTAATTTGATCCGCCAGGTGAATAGCCTTATCTCGCAAAATAATCTCTCAAGTAGTGATGTCGAACAGATAAAATCACTCTGGAAACGTTGGGATCATGCATTAGGATACCTATTCCCGTTTGAAACTGAATCAGCAAGTTCAGAAATTGATCCTGAGTGGGTGGAGGAGCGAATCTCCGCCAGGCGTTCCGCTCGAGACGCAAAAGACTGGGCGGCTGCTGATCAAATTCGAGACGAACTTGACTCAGCAGGTATAATCCTCAAGGATACGGCAGAAGGCACATCCTGGAAACTCAAATGATACATCCTGGATTCATACGAAGATGCAAGTCTCTACTGGCTGTGTTCCTTTTAATTCCAGCCCTTGGTTCTCTTGCTTTGTCTAATGATTCGTTGAGAGTGAATTCTGTTGTACAATTTCCTTTCAGTGTCGGTGAACGTTTGCGTTACCAGATGGAATTTTCAATGTTTCGCGCTGGTTACAGTGAGATGTCGCTCGTTGAAATTGATTCCACCAGTTGTGAAAAACCGGCTTTCCATTTCCGCAGCCGGGTAAAGAGTACTAAAACCGTCGACCTGTTTTACAAGGTACGTGATGTGGTGGAAGCATGGTTTGATTACGAGGAGCTCTTCTCATACCGCTACGAAAGAAGAATCCGTGAGGGTGCGTACAGGCATCGAAAGTTCTATGATTACAATCACCAGACCGGCTGGGTTTCCATATCTAACGAAAATGGACCAAAAGGACTGGTTCCATTCGATCCATACAGCCATAATATTGTCTCATCCCTCTACTGGGTAAGGTGTCAACCACTGGAAAAGGGGGTGGACCTCGAGCTCCCGGTACACGACGTTGATACTCAATATCCCATGGTAATTAAAGTATATGGCCTTGAAGAGATCGAAGTACCTGCAGGTACCTTCGAATGCTGGAAGATAGAACCGGTAGTTGAATCAGAGGGGTTGTTTAATTCAACCGGACGTCTCTGGGTCTGGTTGAGCAATGATGAGCTACGTTTACCGGTAAAAATGCAGTCGGAAATTCCGGTGGGATCAGTAGTTGGCGAACTTGCGGATTATCGCCCCGGACTATTACATGCCGACAGTTTTCAGCCTCTCAAGAGTAAAAAAAGTAAAAAATGGGACTGGTAGTTTCCATAGACCTCAAGTATCACCTCTCAATGTAACCCAATTAGCTATTATCCTGTCATATGATTGTTAACGGATCACATTAGAATAAACGGGAGAATTATCATGATTTCCAATCGTACAGTTAAAGCTATAATAATATATGCTATAGCAGTACTATTTATGTTTCAGATTGTTGAAGCCAAAGAAGAAAAGAAGACTTTCAAGGAACCGCTAGGATCAGTTAAGACCGCTGAGGTTCAGATTGAGCTGGGTTTAGCAGAGGTGATCGTACGACCTTGTTCAGATGATAATCTAGCAATTCTGAACGCTGAGTATGATCCTGAGCATGTTGAACCTTTTTTCGAGGTAGAGCGTAAGGGCGACAAGGCATATGTTCAGATTGGTATGGATGATCGGAAGGAATGGAAGAAGCGTAAAGATTCCGACGATCTATTTGATGTCCAATTGAGTACTGTTCCCGAGATGTTGATTAAATGTGAGGTCGGGCTTGGTGATAACGCGTTTGATCTTACCGGGATGAAAATCAAAAAGTTGGACATGGAAGCGGGACTTTCCGAAACGGAAATAGTTCTACGTGAAGCCAATCCTGTTCGTGTAGGAAAGATTAAAATTGAGAGTGGGCTGGGCGAGTTCAATACGGACCACCTGGGATACCTCAGGTTTGATACCATGGAATTTGAGGGCGGTTTAGGTTCAGCCAAGCTTGATTTAAGGGGATATGAGGGTGAAGGCGAACTCTACGCGGCGGTTGGACTTGGTAGCATCGAAATAATATTACCGAAAAATGTCGGCGTGAGGTTGATGTACGAACAAAATTTCCTTTCGGATGTTGATGCGGATGGTTTTGTTAAAGTTGGAAAAGGACGCTATGAGAGCAAAGATTACGAATCCAAGAAAGACAAGCTTCACCTTGAACTTGAAATAGGGCTTGGTGATGCGGATATATACTGGAAGGATTAATATTTGTCTCTTAAAGATTTCTGGAGTTTTAAAGATATCTTTATCCGATAAAAACTCGATATACAAGTAGCCCGGGATCACCGTATCCCGGGTTCATCTTTTATTACAGTTGGAATTACAATCTAGTATATTGTAATTATGGTTAAATATAGAAGATTTTTCTCGAATAATCCCGATGAAGTATATTTCCTTACACTTGTAACGGATAAACGTATACCCATATTTAAAACAAGTGAAGACTACCTGAATCTCCATACATCCTGGAATTATTCATCGAAACAATCTTCAAGCCATTTGGAAGCGTATGTCTTTTTGCCAGATCATCTTCATGTCTTATTGCGTCAGGGTAAAAGGGATTTTTCTGACCAGGTGAAAGCATTTAAACGTCGGATGAATTATATCTATTCACCTGGGAAAGGAACAATCTGGCAGCACAGGTTCTGGGAACATCGAATCAAAGACGAAGCAGACTTCGAGAACCATGCGGATTATATTCATTTTAATCCTGTGAAACATGGATATGTGAAAAATCCAAGTGATTGGATTCATTCAAGTTTCAAGGAATATTTGAACGAGGGAAATTATTCTGGAGATTGGTCCAGTAGTAGTGAATTGATAAACCTTTCAAAAACAGGTGAATAATTAGTCTTTCCCCCGGGATACGGTGATCCCGGGCTACCTGCTAAATACTTAAGAATAGATCTTTTTACGATTTTACTCTCTGTAAGCTAAGAATATTAGTCAAATTGATTTGAAATAAGTTTTATAATAATAGTATTTTATATATCTGAAAGAGGTATAATTGTGAAAATTATAAAATTTTTTCTGCTTGTTTTATTAGTGAGATTTCTCATCATCCCCTGCTATTCACAACCTGAATTTGATTGGCATACCGTGGATACAACTCTAGCGTATCCTGTTTTACCCATTGCTGTTGATATTAATAACGACGGTCATTTAGATATCGTATGTGCAGCAGAGGGTGAACCAATAATGTGGTGGAAAAATGAAGGTTTTCCTGTAACGTTCACTAGACAGGATACTTTATTAGATAATTTTGAAAGTGGTAGAAGTGTAGCTGCTGCTGATTTGAATGATGACGGAGACATAGATATTGTCGCTACTGGGTATGTTGGTTTTGATTCATATATCAAGTGGTGGGAAAATAACGGAGAGGCTAATCCTACCTTTACTGGACATACATTTGATGATAATGATGAAGTAAAAGATCCTGTAACAATTGGTGATCTGGATAATGATGATGATAATGATATTATCACCTGGGGGGTTTTTAGGGATGGACCAGAGGTAACTAAAGAGATAATGATTTACGAGAATGTTGACAATGAAATATTTATGTTAACAAGAATAGAACTGGAATCTTACTTTGGACCTCAAGATTTGTCTGTCTATGATTTTGATCAAGATCAAGACTTAGATATTATATTTTCTAATTCTCATAATTACTGGTGGATGGAGAATATTGGAAATTTAGAATTTGAAGCTGATGAAAGCTTAAACATTGACGGTGAACAGGGAAGTTCTTTTGATATTGCTGATATCGATAATGACTCCGATCCTGACATTGTTGGAACTCCAGGTATGTCTGATGATGAGATAATCTGGTTGGAAAATGAAGGATTAAATCCTCCCAATTTTATTGAACATTACGTTGTTGAATGGTACACAGATCCTGTAGTCGTTCAAGCGGGTGATATTGATAATGATGATGATATTGATGTGATCGCTGCAGCAGGTGATCCGATAAATGGTAACTGGGGTGAAATAACATTATGGATTAACGATGGAGAGCAGATTTTTGAAGAATATGTATTAGAAGACTTCTTTCTTGGTCCATTTGGAGAAAATTGTCTCAGTGTTGTTGATCTGGATTTTGACGGTGACCAGGATATTTTAGGAACAGCTATGATGTACCCCGTACTCGCCTGGTTTGAAAACAGGTTGATAGACGCTGAGATAGAGCCTTTTCACCTGGAATCACCTGAACCTGGATTCACAACACCTGATACACTGGTTGTCCTTGTTTGGAACCGGGCAATTCCGAATTTCGAGACAGATATCACCTACCATATTAAATGCCATAATAACCCTGACAATGATGAAATAATCGCTGAGACAACGGACACAACCTATGTATTCACTGGGATTCCCGGTACACAATATTTCTGGGATGTCAAGGCAGTAGCGGATAACGGTCTTGAACAATGGTCTGAAGAACAGTACTGGCATTTTACTATAGTAGATACTACAAATGCTGTAAATGATCCATTTGCTTCCAGCATCCCCACAGAGTTTGCGATTCAATCCGTTTATCCCAATCCCTTCAACGCTTCAACAACGATCACCGTTGCCTTACCTCAGCCATCCAACCTCTCCCTGCAAATCTTCAACACAACCGGACAACAGGTTTCAACAATTGCTGAAGGGCAATTCAGCCAGGGTTACCATGATTTTGTTTTTAATGGATCAGGACTTTCCAGTGGGATTTATTTTGTGCAGTTTGTAATACCAAGAACATATCAAGAAATGCAGAAAGTCTTACTAATAAAATAAAAATTAAGGGGGTGGCCCTGTCAGCTCTGATGACAGGGTCTATTCCTTATTTGGTAAATCTTACAATTCCCCAAACTATATAAAACCAGTAAGAAAC
>JANQEY010000101.1 GCA_028278125.1 bacterium
AGCAGGTCGTCCCGGGGGATCGCCATCCCGGAAGCTACAAGTCACGAGGGTCGAGTTAAAGAATTTCAGTAGCATAATCGGCCAGCCTGGAGCGTTCACCACGTTGCAGCGTCACGTGGCCGCTATAGCGCCAGTCTTTGAAGCGATCTACGACATAGGTTAAGCCTGATGTTGTTTCCGTCAGATAGGGCGTATCGATCTGGCTGATATTCCCGAGACAAATGATCTTACTGCCGGGTCCGGCTCGGGTAATGAGAGTTTTCATCTGTTTTGACGTCAGGTTCTGTGCTTCGTCGATAATAATATAACGGTTGATAAAAGTGCGTCCCCGCATGAAGTTAAGAGAGCGAAGCTTAATGCGCTTGTTAAGCAGATCTGCTGTGGCCTCGCGGGCCCAGTCACCGCTGTTTTCCATGCTGGTCAGGACTTCCAGGTTGTCCAGCAGGGCACCCATCCAGGGAGCCATCTTTTCCTCTTCTGTCCCGGGCAGGAAACCGATATCTTCTCCAACCGGGATCGTGACACGGGTGATTATAATTTCCCGGAAACGTTTTTCTTCCATGGTTTGCTGGAGACCGGCAGCCAGAGCCAGTAACGTTTTACCGGTACCAGCCACACCTAACAGGGTCACCAGATCAATATCCGGCTCCATCAGCAGGTTCAAAGCAAAATTCTGTTCACGGTTTCGCGCCGTGATCCCCCATACATTATTGCTTTCCTTGCGATGGTCAGTCGCTACAATCAAGGTGGTCGAACCCTCATCACATTCAATCACACGTGCTTCAAAATCCTGTGCTTTGTCACTGTACAAACACTGGTTCGGGTAACATGTTTCGATAGGATATTCTTTGATCTTGTAAAATGTTCGTGTTCCTTCCTGCCATGATTCCAGATTTTTTGATTGCTTTTCCCAGAAATCATCCTGAAGTTCATGAACACCCGAATATAACAGGTTGGCATCATCAAGTACCTTATCATTGGTGTAATCTTCAGTATGGACACCAATCACACGGGCCTTGATTCGCAGATTGATATCTTTTGAAACTAACGTAATGATTGTATCCGAGTAGATGTCTTTCAGGGAAAGTGTCGTTTCAAGGATGCTGTTATCAGAATTTTTTCCCGGCAAGGTTAAAGGCAATTGATTGTTCAGTTGTTCGGTTTGCAAAAATAATCTGCCCTGCGGTTTACCATTATCATTAGTAAAACTGATATTACCCAGTTCCAGGCCATTTTTAATGGATTCCGAATCCCTGTCATTGATTAATTCATCGAGAAAACGACTTGCCTGCCGGGCATTTCGGGCAACTTCGGAAAGTCCTTTTTTGCCCGCATCCAGCTCTTCCAGTACTACCATGGGAATAAAAATATCATGTTCCTGAAAGCGAAAGAGAGCTGTTGGATCATGCATGAGCACATTTGTGTCCAGCACGAACATGCGCCGTTTTATTTTTTGGGTCATTGATTAATGAAAACTCAGAGTTGCTTCACTGCCTCGAGTACTTCTTCAACATGTCCATCGACTTTTACCTTGCGCCATTCATTTCGCAGGGTCCCTTTTTCATCAATAAGAAAGGTGCTACGTTCGATTCCCCGTACTTTTTTCCCGTACATGTTTTTCATCTTGATAACATCGAACAGTTTACACAGCGTTTCATCTTCGTCTGCCAGAAGATCGAAGGGAAAGCACTGGTTCGTCTTGAACTTCTCGTGTGAAGCGAGACTGTCCCTGGAGACACCGAGGATGACGGTATTACGGGCCCTGAACTTACGGATGGTATCCCTGAAATCCTGACCCTCTCTGGTACAGCCGGGGGTGCTGTCTTTGGGATAAAAATAAAGAACAAGGTTCTTGCCTTTTAGATCAGAGAGTTTAATGGTCTTATTGCCTGTGGCGGGGAGTTTAAATGCAGGTACTTTTTTTCCGATACTGAGTTTGCTCATAATCCTCAAAAAATAGTTGTTGTGCTACAAATGCAGATAGTTTACTACTTCAGGAAGTTTTTACCTAGAGAAGCACAACGGAAGAATCTCAAATTATCCGTGCTTTACCGGCGATCCCGGAGAAGGGCAATACGTCAATTTTTTTACTTGTCGGATGATAATGGTTGATAGGGAAGTGTATGTGTTTCAGATAGTTACATCAGATGCTATGATTACAGTTATCGGGGTGGATTGCTCTTTAGTTACGGAGTTGAGATTATGCCTCAATCCTTGTCATGATATTGTCATACAAGTACCATATCCGCCCTGTTTTAAGGCAGTTTTCAACTTAATTTCTTAACCAATAAAATTAACAGGATATTGAATGTTTCACGGTAGTATGGTTGCCTTGGACACCCCTATGAAGAAAGGGGTGTTACCAAACACCGAACTCGATGGTCTTGCCCTTGAGCGGCTTGTGGAATTCCACATTGAAAATGGCACCGATGCCATCGTTGCCGTGGGTACCACCGGCGAGTCGCCCACGGTAACCATGGATGAAAACTGCGAGATTATCCGCCAGGTTGTCCGGATTGCCCAGGGTCGTATCCCGGTTATCGGTGGTACCGGGGCAAATTCCACTACTGAGGCAATCATCCTGACCCAATGTGCCAAGGATGCCGGTGTCGATGCCTGTCTGCTGGTGACGCCATACTATAACAAACCGACACAGGAAGGCCTGTTTCAACACCATAAAGCCGTGGCCGAGGCTGTGGATATCCCGCAGATCCTCTACAACGTTCCGGGCAGGACAAGCTGTGATATGTTACCGGAAACTGTCAGCCGGTTATCCCAGATTTCCAATATCATCGGGATCAAGGAAGCAACAGGCGAGTTGGACCGTATCGCACAGATACGGAATTTATGTGGTGAAGATTTTATGTTGTTAAGCGGCGATGATGGGACGGCCTGTGAATTCATTCTGGCGGGAGGTGATGGGGTGATTTCGGTAACGGCTAATGTCGCTCCCCGGGCGATGCATGAGATGTGCATGCAGGCGACTAATAAAGATGCTGAAGCCGCAAAAGAAATAGATCAAGGATTGGCGGAGCTGCACAAAGCCCTGTTCCTGGAAGCCAATCCAATCCCGGTCAAATGGGCATTGCACAGGCTGCAACTGATCGAAGCCGGTATTCGCCTGCCACTCACATGGATGTCAAAACAATATGAAAATGAACTACAAGCGGCAATGGATGTTGCCAGCGTTACTAATTAGTTACTGGTGTGATGAAATGAAAAGATTTCTTGTCCTTTTACTTACAATTATTGTGTTATCCGCCTGCTCGAAAGTTGCCCAAGTATTGCCGGATAAAAAAGACGAGTACAAGAAAAGCGAAGCATTACCTGATCTGGAAGTACCGCCGGATCTGACAGCCAACTCGAGTGATGCAATGAATATCCCGGGTGAAGGTACAACGCTTTCAAGGTATAAACAGCAGACAAGAGGTAATGCACGTTCAGGAAGCACTTCATCAATACCGGAGGAAGAGGAAGTAGAAGAACCATGGGTTGCTGTAAGGGGTTCACAGCTTGAGGTATGGTCAAAATTGCGTAGTTTTTTTGCAGAAAATCAACTGACCTTGAGCCTTGATGCTGCTGAACTCGGAATTCTAGAAACGGATTGGACTCAACCCTTATATGAAGGTGACACCAGTTACAGGAATAAATTTAAGATTTTTTCTGAAGCGGGTGAAGATCCGGAAATTATAGTCTTGCATATCAATAACCTGCGCCAGGAAAGGGTCATGAAGGACGACGGAACATTTGATTGGGTTGATCGAAACCGCAGCAGTGAGGCGGAGCGTATACTGGCCGGGGAGTTGAATCTCTTTTTTAACCGCCAACAACAGACAGCAAGCGATTATAAAGCGCCTGCACGGGCGAGGGCAGAAATCAAGGATCTGGAAAACGGCAAGATTTTACTGTCTATTCCCCAGGAATTTACATATGCCTGGCACCGGACTGAACAGGCCCTGGAGAGAGCGGGTTTTGTGATTAACGATATGGATCAAAGTAAGGGACTTTATTACATTACCTTTTATGATACTGAGGAAAAGAAAAAAGGCTGGGTGTCCAGGCTCGCTTTCTGGAAGGGTGACGGATCAGAAGGTGTGCCTTACCAGATTAGCTTGACCGGTGTCGGAGATAAAACAGAAATCATTGTGCTTAGCGAAGAGGGAGATTGGGAAAGCAACGATGATACGGACAAAGTCCTTTCAATCCTCCAGACGGAATATAATAGATTATAAAATTCTTAAAGGATCCCAGTTTCCGTCAATACATATAAAATTGTTCCTTCTTCAAATTTGAAACGTATTGGTACTCGGCGCTTGTGGCTAGGTTCTCGGGAGTTAACAAGTCAGGATTCAGTTTGATTTTACGAGCCCCTAGTCCCGAGCCACGAGCAACACTCAATCAATAGCCCCCTGAAAAAATCGATTTTTTAACTTCTCAGTAGTTGATTATTTCTTAACGTGCTTCATTAAACGTTTGCGTTTTGCTATCTGCCGTTTGGTCAGTATGTTTTTTTTGCCTTTATAGGGATTCTCGCCATGTTTAAATTCAATAACCACAGGTGTGCCTGACAGGTTTAACTGTTCACGGAAAGTGTTGGCCAGATAACGTTGATATGATAGCGGCACCCTGTCGGTCTGATTGCCATGTATAATGATTCGGAACGGGTTATGACCACCTAAATGAGCATAACGGAGTTTAATACGCCGCCCGTGAATGAGAGGAGGAGGGTGAGTTTCAACCGCATCGTGTAAGATGGATGTAAGCCTGGATGGTTTTATTGTGACCGATTGGGCCTTTCCTATTTTATCGATGGAGTTAAAAAGTTTTCCTACGCCTGTCCCATGCAGTGCTGATATATAGTGAATGGCGGCATAATTTGCAAAATCCAGTTTTCGATCTACCTGGCTCCTGATTCTCCGTTTTTGGTCCGTATCCAGGCCGTCCCATTTGTTGATGGCTATCATCAGGGATTTCCCACTTTCGATCGTCAATCCGAGCAGACTCAAATCCTGATCAGTGACAGCTTCCTGTGCATCAAGGATAAGGATAACTATGTGGGATTGCTCCATTGCTTCCAGTGTTTTCATAACACTGAATTTTTCAATAGTGTCGTTGACACGGGATTTACGTCTTACCCCCGCAGTATCAATCAGGACGTAATCTTTGCTATCCCGTTGAAATGGTATATTGATGCTGTCTCGTGTTGTGCCGGGTTGTGCATAAGTCAACATTCTCTCTTCCCCGAGAATACGGTTTGTCAGCGTGGACTTTCCTACATTGGGACGACCGATAAGACAGATCCGCAGTCCTGATGGTATTTCAGTTAACGGTTTTCCCAGGTCTTTAACTTCATTGCCAACAGCTGTCATTAACGATGGGATACCACTCCCCCGTTTTGCCGATATGGGGAACAGTCTGTCGACACCCAGGGAATAGAATTCGGCGCATGTGGTGTCCGTATCGAGACCTTCTGTTTTATTGACCAATAGATAAAATTGAATGTTTTCCTGCCGGAGTTCCCCCGCAATGGTTTCATCAATTGTGCTAAGTTCAGTGCGTCCATCTATGAGCCAAAAGACGGCATCGGCTTCTCTGGCGGCATTAAGCGATTGCTCGGAAATAATCCCGGCGATCGATTGATTGGTTTCATTTACATCGTAGAGTCCGCCTGTATCGATTAACAAATATATTCTGTCATTATATTCAGCAATGCCATACTGGCGATCACGGGTAACACCGGGCTGATCCACGACCAGGGCATTCCGGCTACGGGTAAGGTAATTAAACAGTGTGGATTTACCGACATTGGGGCGGCCGATAATGGCAATAGTAGACGTCATTACAGGTTGTTGTATGTTAGGATCTGAAGATTATTATATTAACTGTGAAGCGTATATCTATAATGATATACGTTTTACGAGATACGAGGTTCGAGTAACGATATTTTAACGGTATGTGTAGGCGCCCAGTGTGCCGTCGCTGCAGTAGGAATAAAGGAATTTTCCGACCACGATGGGGGTTACGATGATACGCTCATCTGACAGTCTGGTACGGGCGACAAACCTGCCTGAATCCTTACTCATCCAGTGTAAATACCCCTCAAAGTCACCGACGACGACAAAATTATCCATGCTGGCTGGTGCGGTAATACTTCTGGCCTGCAGTTTTTCCTGTTTCCAGACAGAAGTACCGGAAAATCGTTCAAACGCCCAGATATGACTTTCTTCATCGGCGACATAAAGATTCTTCTCATCCACACTGAAACCGGCATAGGAGGACACATCACGGGTCCAGAGAATGCGTCCTGTTTCGAGTTGAACAGCAGAAACATTTCCCTGAAAGGTGGCAACATAGATAATGCCGTTCACGATTAATGGTTCGGAATCGATGTCGACCATTCTGTCCAGTTCGGAACTGCCACGGGCAGCGGTGATCCGGGTTTCCCATAACAGTCTGCCACTGGTAAGTTCAAGTGCAGCCAGGCGACCACCATCGAAACCGGCAATAACGACATTACCGTATATCACCGGGGTACTGGTACCCCGTAATGTCAGGGATGGC
>JANQEY010000103.1 GCA_028278125.1 bacterium
TTGTCGAGTTTACACGGAGTTTGCCGCTTCCCGGCCCCGCATTTGAGAAAGGCGAAAACGCCGCATGAGCGGAAAAGAGCAATTATGAGATAGGTTCTACTTAACTTCGTTTGGAAAATTCAACGATATTCCCATTGTCTACGAATTTTATCTCCTCGAAAGAACACTCTTTGCCTATAAAACTTCCCTGGACATAATCAACACCTATCTCACGTAATAACTCCAAAATCTCCTGATTCTCGACGTATTCAGCCACCGTCTTTTTACCCAGGGTCTTACCGATCTCATGCATGGACTTGACAATCGACTGATTGATGGGACTGTCCATCAGATCCCGGATAAAAATACCATCTATCTTTAGATAATCGACTTGCAGGTTTTTTAAATAGGCAAATGATGATAAACCACTGCCAAAATCATCCAGAGCGAATGAACAACCCTGCTCTCTGAGGGTATTGATAAAGCGCATGGCACTGGTCAGGTTTGCAATAGCCACTGTTTCCGTAATTTCAAAGCAGATGTTTTGAGGCGGCAGATACCCGTTGCTGAAACTATGCAATATAAAATCGAGTAATTCTTTATCGCCTAAGGAATGACCTGACAAGTTGACCGAAAAATACGGGAGCAGTTTTCCCTGCGTATGTAATATCCGTGACAATTCAAATAATTCATTGATTACCCACCGGTCAATACGGGGAGACAAATTAAAATATTCCGCGGCCGGCATGAATGTATCCGGGGTCATTAATTTTCCTTCCGGTGTCTGCATCCGGATGAGTACTTCAAAATGATCTGTATCTGACTGGTTTTTATCAGTCGCGGCAATTACCTGAAAATAAAGCCGGAAGCGGTCTTTTTCCAGCGCTTCCTGAATACGCGTCACCCAGCGTATCTCACCGTGCTTCTGTACGAAATCAGCATCACCTTCCCCATAAATATGAATGCAATTACGGCCATTGTCCTTTGCTGCATAACATGCCGTATCTCCGTTCTTTAATACCGCCGTCATATTCCCTGAAGTTTTATCAATCGGAACCAGTCCTATACTGACACCTATCTTGAAAATTTTATCTTCCCATATGAATTGAAAATCTGAAATTGCCGACATAATTTTTTTTGCAACGTATTCCGCCCTGTGTAATGGACAGTGTTCCATGAGGATGCCGAATTCGTCACCGCCAAGCCGTGCCACAGTATCTCGTTGTCTGATTTGGCTTTGCAGCAGCAAACCTAATTGTCGTAAAAGTTCATCCCCGGCAATATGACCGGAAGTATCATTAATTATCTTGAACTG
This sequence comes from bacterium, assembly GCA_028278125.1. Next base: position 1,295 of record JANQEY010000103.1, read on the forward strand.
ATCCAGATCCATATAACAAAGAGCATGCTGGCTTTCGTTTTGCTGCGTTGATACCAGCATCTTCTGCAGACGCTGCTCAAATTCACCCCGATTGATTAATCCGGTAAGTGAATCATGTGTTGCCTGATAGGAGAGCTTTTCTGAAAGTTCCCGTGTTTCAGTAATATCTTCGCATACAATAAAGATATTCTTCTCATCATCGATCCCGGTTATCACACGGACCGTTTCCTTTACCCATAGTACAGTTCCATTTTTACGTACCTTTTGCTGCTCCCAATGATGAACCTGATCAGGGTTTTCCAACCAAGTTTTAAGGTGCTCCTGTGAATACTCCTTATAGGACTGATAAGATAGATCAAAGATCGACATGCCAATGAGTTCGGCGACCGTGTAACCAAGTTCTTCAGCACCAAACTTATTGACCGACAGGATAATTCCCCGGGTATCGACTGTAAAAAACATTGCCGGGTTTTCGTCATATAACAAACGGTATTTATTTTCACTGTCCTGTAGTGAACGCTCTGCTCTTTCGTGTTCAGTGCGCATATGCAAAGAGATAATCCCAAATGCCAGATCATCTGCCAGACTGGTCAGTAATTTTTCTTCCTCCGCGTCAAACGCATCCGGTTCAGAGGCATAAATCATCAGAGCCCCAAACGCCTTATGTCCTACATTCAACGGTAACGCGATTTCAGATCGAAAACCACGTTCCAGTGCGGCATTGCGAAGGCCGCCATATTCAGAAGAATCAGTCATATTATTAACGATAAACGGTTTGGCAGTCATGATGACATCGCTGACGGGATCAAATCGTTTACTATTTTCATTCCAGCTGAAATCGTTATCCAGATAACCCGCTTCATATCCGGCACTCGATACGGGGTACACGGTTTTCCTGTCATCCGACTGTGCATATCCTACCCAGGCAAACAGGTACCCGCCCGTATTCACAATAATCCTGCAAACGTCATTGATCATTTCCTGACCACTTGATGCATGGACAATAGTATGGGTACACTCATTCAATACACGCAATGCCCGGTTTGAACGGTATAAAGCAAGCTCTACCTGTTTCCTCACAGTAATATCATGAATAGTTCCCACCATTCGTGACGGTTCATCATGTTTATCACGGATAACCTCTGCACGCCCATAGACATAACGGATTTCATCATTCGGTCTTAGTATGCGATATTCCAGGTTAAACGGAATTTCCCCTCGCAGTGCCATCTCTTTCGCTTCCATCACTCGTTCCCTGTCTTCAGGATGGATCGATTCAAGAAATGATGCATGAGTATTGTCAAATGAGGAGGGTTCTATGGCACAAATAGTTAATACCTCATCCGACAATATAATGTCATCAGTTTTAACATCGACTTCCCAAAAACCCAGATGAGCAATCCGTTGTGCGTCAAGCACTCTCGCCTCACTCTCACGAAGCTCCTGCTCCGCCTCCTTGCGTTTGGTAATATCCTTCATAAAAGCCACGAGATAATCGACACTGCCATCTTCTTTTCGAATACACTCCGTTGAGACAGAAACATGAATTACATTGCCATTCTTCTTTACAACACGCTTATCCATTGAATAACCGTCAATTTCGCCGTCCAGGACACTGTTAAAAAGTTTTTCCGATTCTGGGGTTTCTTCAGAATGAGTAATATCCAGGATCGTCATATTACGCAGCTCTTCACCCGTATAACCTAATACATCAGACATGGCGTCATTTGCTTGCAGCCATCGCTTATTGGGAGCAATGATCGACATTCCGACAAAACCGGCATCGAAATAACTTCGTAAGAGTTGTTCACTACGCTTCTGCTCGGTCATATCATGACCTCGCATGACAAAACCGGTAATAGTGCCATCACTATCACGGTGTGGACTGTAGCTGATATCAAGATAACATTCGCCCAGACCGGGCAATGTTGCCCAACGTTGAAAAATTAATACTTCACCGGCCAGGACCCGCTCTACATACTGCTTGATATCATGGAACTGCTCCTTGCCAAGGCCCTCATCACTCTTAAGCACCTCATCCAGCGTATGGCCAACGACATCGCCCCAGTCTTTAGCCATGGCTTGCATATAACGTGTATTTACCGCCCGATAAACCAGAGAGGTATCAACAAATGCCATCATATCTGTGGAAGAACTGACAATATGTTTATAACGGTGCAGTTCCCGCTCGGCTCGTTTACGTTCAGTTATATCCCTGGCGATAACCAATATGTGCGACTGTCCCGATATATCAATACTCTCCGCGGAGATATGACAATTAATGACATCACCGGCGGAGTCCCGGAAATCGGCTTCCATACCACGCACAGCACCATGCTTGTATAAATTCTCGATTAACTCATCCAGTTGTTTCTCATCCACCCAAAGTTTTAAATCGGATACCTTATGACCGATTACTTCATGGCGACTGAAACCATGTAATATCAGAAAAGTTTCATTGATTTCTACAAATATTCCTTCCTCTGCTGATATAATCGCTATTGCATCAGGGCTGGAACGAAATGCGGTTGCGAACTTATCTTCTGATAATTTTAATGATGCCTTGGCTCTTTCTCTCTCTACAACTCTCCCTAGCTGTGTTCCAATGTGCACCATTACCTCCAGCAACTCGAAATCAGGTTCTGTCACCTGCCCACAAAAAAACTCAATCACTGCAACAACCTCATTCCCTAAGAGTACAGGAAAAGCAAATCCCGCCTCGATTCCATATTGATGGATTATTTCCTTATTCACAAAATTCTCAGAGGTATTGAAATCACTCACCCAGGTGGGCCTCTTGGTCCTCAATACCCTTCCGGGCAAACCATAAGCTGCTGCCTTTCTTATAGAATCACTGAACTGACGTAATAAATCCGTATCTCCATTTTCCCCTGCATACCTTGTTTTTGTTGTAACGAGTTTATTGTTTTCTTCCCCTGATACCAGATAAGCGTGTCCAACCGGCCATCCTGTATAACGGCATACTGCATCCAGGCACTTAGTCAATGCCTCATCTACAGAGGAAGATTCATTACTTGTTACAGCTATATTACCTAACAAACGGGTAAGTTCTGTTTGCTTTAAAAAGGAAAGATTAGCCTGCTTTTGTTCCGTGATATCCTTAAACTGGATAATGGCATGTTGTGATTCCCGAAAAATATCCCGCACCAGTGATATTGATACATCTCCCCAGACAAAATATCCCTGTTTATGACGATACCGTTGTTCAACCTGAAAACTTTCCATTTCGCAGGAAAAAATCTTTTTCAGGCTATTCAAACTGACCTCCACATCTTCATGATGTACCAGATCAACCAGATTAATATTTTTTAAATCCTGTTCCTCATAGCCTAATATATCAAGAATAGCCGGATTTGATTGCAGGACTCTGCCATCATTATCACAAATCAGGACACTTAACGGTGATGATTCGAAGATACCGATAAATGGCTCCGTTCTTTCGTTCGTCTGAAATCGTTTTATTTTTTGCTTTGTAGTTGATCGTTCTGTAACCCTGGCTATCCTTGCTGGCAATCGTGCAATATGTTTTACGGATTTACTGATATAATCATCCGCACCTGCTTTAATTGTTTCAATAACGGCATTTTCGCTATCCGTATCCGCTAATAAAATAATGGGTGTTTCGAGTTTCCTGGCACGAATATTTTTAACTACCTCAAGACCGCTACCGCATTCCAGCTCAGAGTCTATAAGGATAAGATCATATTCTTTTACATCCAGTAACTGCCTGGTTTCCACATCATTCGTCGCCTCTTCCAGATCCAGGTTATCCAAACCTTTTTCCAATATAGCCCTGTATAAACTTCTTTCTACAGGATCACTATTGATCATTAAGATGTGAATTGACTCTTTCATCGGTAAAGCCTGAAAACTGTTTCATCAAGTTAAAACTTACTATTGTTATATGGAGTATAACCAACTCATCATCAGATTTATCGTAGGCGGAGACCCGGTTCATGGCATCGACCCGGCATATACATAAATTATATCTTGCGCCATATTATCAAAGACTATGCCATATTATAAAAATAGCTTATAAAACAATGGATTAGTTTTGTATATTCTTATAATTGAAACGTACAATCCATCCACTGATGGTATATTGTAACGGGACGTCCGGGATCGCCATTTGCATCCCGTGATAGATCAACGAAATATTTCAAGTGATTTATTGACAGCTATCCTAAACAAAAAAGATGTATATACTTTATAAATCCGTCATATTCAGCAGCAGTAATACAGACATATAAAATGAACGACCCGGATAAGATCCTGCAACAACGTCTGGCCATATTATGTGACGAATACCTGCAACAGCTGGGTAGTCGTATTAATAGTATAAAAAATATATGGGAAAATGCGCGATATGGTCACTGCAACTCAACTGAGATTAGAAAATTACACGGAATTGTCCATGAGCTTGCCAGTTCAGGAGCGCCATTTGGATTCCTGTCTATTTCAGACGCTGCACATAAGCTGGAACAGTTTCTGACGTCATTATCACAAATCAATACGAGGTTATCTGCAAACCATCGCCGCCAGATTGAGTTGTTGATCCAGTCATTAGAAGCCGCTGCGTTCGATCAGGAACATTCAAAACACGAGATATATAATCGTCGATGGGAACCTTCTTCTCTGTCTCCGGAAATTCAAACGGATACTTCATTAATATTCCTTCTGGAAAGTAACGACATCAGTGTAAAACAGCTGTCTACAAAATTAAAACAACGCGGTTATAAGGTACGGACATTTAATGAGGTTCATGAACTCAAACAGGCATTGTCCGAGAATACAGTCAAAGTCATTATTACTGATACGCAGATCAGCGAAAATCATCAGGAACAAACAACTCACAGGACTACACGATATAAACAGGGTGTTTCGGACCCTCCCATTATATTCATTACCCAAAATAACGATATTGAATCCCGTCTTAACGCCATACGTTCGGGTTCAATCCACTCATTCAATATGCCTTTGGACATAGATAGATTAATAGACAAAGTCGATGAATTGACCACAGGCATTCCGAAAGATCCATATCGGATCATGATTATAGATGACGACAAAGCCATGGCGGACTTCTATGCTCATATCCTTGAGCAGGAAGGGATGAATGTGAAAATAGTCAATGATCCCCTAAAAACACTGTCGGAAATCAACACTATCCGGCCTGAATTGATATTACTCAACATGTCCATGCCGGGATGTTCAGGGCTTGAATTGACGGCGATCATCCGCCAGCAGGAGGATTATGCCGGTATCTCAATCGTATTTCTCTCTAATGAGGCAGGTTTTGAAAATCAACTGACTGCAATCAACATGGGTGGAGATGATTTTATATCCCTCCCTGTTGATCCTGATCTCTTTATTGCGACGATCAGTTCCCGTGTCCATCGAGCCCGCACTCTTAACACCATGAACTCTAACCTCTTCACTGCTGTACGTGAACTGGAAAACCAGCATTTTGCCATAGATCAACATGCCATCGTCAGTATCACCAATACCAATGGAAACATCATTTATGTCAACGAAAAATTCTGCGATATAAGCGGCTACGAAAGAGAGGAACTGATCGGTAAAGATCACAATATCCTGAAATCCGACGTACATGATGCAGATTTTTTCAAATTCATGTGGGAAATTATCAGTAAAGGTGAAGTATGGCAGGGGGAAATTTGCAACAGGAAAAAAAATGGCGACGTGTATTGGGTAAACATGACCATTGTCCCGTTCATGGATGAGCAACAACGGCCCTATCAGTACGTCGCCATAAACAGTGATATTACTTCCAGGATACTCGCCGAAAAAGATTTATTGAATGCACGCGATTTTGCCGTCAAGGCTAACCAGGCAAAATCCGATTTCCTGTCTAAAATGAGTCATGAATTGCGTACCCCGCTGAATGCCATACTTGGATTTTCACAATTACTTGAAAGAGCCTCTGCCAATCCCACCTCTGATTATCAGGTGCAATATACAAAGGAAATAAAAAATGCCGGGAATCATCTGCTCAATTTGATTAATGAAGTCCTAGATCTGTCTCGAATTGAGGCTAATCAATTGAATGTGGAAAACATCGATATTCCATTACCTTCCTTTCTGGACGAATGCAGTGCACTGATTATGCCTATTGCCATACAAAAGGATATCACTATATCCACTGATTATGATCAGAAAGAAGAATTGCATGTCAATGCAGATCCAATACGACTTAAACAGATCATGGTTAATCTGCTTTCCAATGCCATAAAATACAACAGATGTGAAGGACATGTAGAAATTAATGTAGCACCGGGAAATGAAAATAGCATTCATATTCAAGTAAGCGATACAGGTGAAGGAATACAGCCCGATCAGATTCATACATTGTTTCAGCCGTTCAGCCGGCTCCCGCAGCACAGGGGGGAAGAAGGTGTGGGTATCGGCCTGGCATTATCCAAGCGCCTGGTGGAGCTTATGGGGGGGAATATTGGTGTCAAAAGCACTATCGGGAAAGGAACTACATTCTGGATCGAATTAAAAAAAGCAGCATCCGATACCCCTTCTCCCGAAACCGGCTCGCTTTCAAAGAACCCGGAGATCGGCGACGTATTATCCACTCCATATACCCTGCTTTACATTGAGGATAACGAAATTAACTTTTTGCTGGTTAAAGAGATTTTGCTTAAAAGACCAAATATAAATTTGCTGCATGCTACCTCTGCTGAAGACGGGCTTGATATGGCCATATCACAGACACCGGATTTAATTTTAATGGATCTGCAATTACCGGGTATGGATGGGTTTGATGGTTTGAGAGAATTACGTGAAAATAACCTTATAAAAAGTATACCGGTAATTGCCATCAGTGCCTATGCAGACATTGAAAGTATCACTCGTGCCAGGGAAGCGGGTTTTGAGGAATATATTACCAAACCGATTGAACTTGGCAGTTTCCTTTCGATATTAGACAGCGTTGCGTCCCGATTTCTATCACAAGACAGATAATTACAGAGATAAATTTTCTTAAGGTTTTGAAAAAGATGTCGCTATTACTATCTACCTACGGTTATTGCGGATAAAGGCGGATTCTGAATATGGAGATCGCGCTATTAGAAGATAATCCATCTGACGCCAAGCTGGTTAAACTTTTTCTGGAGTCGTCCGGCTATTCATGTCATGTATTTGAAACCGGCCAGGCGCTACTTGAAAATCTTGTAAAACAAAAGTTTGCAATACTTATTATCGATTGGGAATTACCCGATATCTCCGGTGATAAGATATTGCAGTGGGTACGCGAGAATATCGGGTATGATGTACCGGTGATTTTTGTAACAGGTAGAGATGCGACGGATGATGTTGTTGCAATGCTCGATGCAGGTGCGGATGACTACATGACCAAGCCCGTGAATCTAAAGGAGATGCACGCCCGCATTACTGCCCTGGTCCGCCGTACCAGCCAACACGAACAAAATATAGAGATCATTGAAGTCGGTCCATTCAAGCTGGATTTCAGTTGTCAACGTATAATCAATGGGGGAAGTGAGATTCCCTTGACGCCCAAGGAATTCGAACTTGCAAGCTATCTGCTGCAAAACATTGGTCATTTGCTTTCCCGAAGTAAATTACTCAAGGATATATGGGGCTATGGGCCGGAAATTCATACACGCACCATTGATATCCATATCAGCCGCATCCGTAAAAAATTATCGCTTGTTGAAGAAAACGGGTGGAAGCTGACCTCCATTTATCACAAAGGCTACCGGCTCGAACGAACCCCTGAAATTGTCGGTAATCCGGGGTAATCCCGGGGCTAGGACAAAGACAGATCAGCCGAAACTGCCCGTGCCCAGGCAATAGACTCGATGTAGGCCTCATAGATAACTGTAATATCAAGTTTTGCAAACCTGATTTCCGGCCATATACATTGCTCACATACCCGGCTGCATGTTAATGCCTCTGCGAGTCTGCCTTCACCATGCACCAGTGCTCCGATGATTTCTTCACTGAGAGGGAGTGTTTCAAGGATCTCGTCAAGAGGCAGATCCAGCAACGCATCAAGAATTGAAAATAGACCAACGACAAAGAAAACATCAGGCTCCGGTTGTCTGGATGTCTTTGCCAGGAGTTCACACATTTTTGCGCGGATCAATCCGACGGTGATCAACTCGGAAGATTTATCATTGATATCAGTCATGGCGATCAAGCAAGCCAGGTTTTTGAGACGCTGTAAACCGAAATAGACAACTGCCTGGTGAATGGAATCAAGTTTTCTGGACAGGCCAAAGGAGGCGGAATTAATATAGCGGAATAATTTGAAATTGAGAGAAACTGTTTGCGAAATCAGTGTTTCAACTTCTCCGATATCAACTTCAGGATCCTGTAAACGTGACAATAATTCCAATATGGCAATATGATTATCCGGCGGCTTTTCTTTTTTAACGATATACGGTTTGCAGAAAAAATAACCCTGGAAATAATCAAACCCTATTGTCTTGAGGGCATCATATTCATCCCTGGTTTCCACTTTCTCCGCCAGTAACTTGACGTCATATTTTTTTAATCTGTCAAAATGTTCCTGTACTGCTTCGATGGATTGCTCAAATACATCCAGCTTAATAATACCGGCAAGCTCTATCAAGGGTTCCCACTTAGGTTTAAAAATAAAATCATCCAATGCAATGGTGAAACCCCTGTCTGCAAGCTGGGAAATACTTTTTATCAGTTCGTCATCAACCTCAACATCCTCTAATATTTCAAGCACGACACGATCAGGTGGCAGGAGATCGGCCAGACCATTCATCAACAATTCACGCGGGAAATTTATAAACGCCAGATTAGGACCGACGAGATCATCCAGCCCAATCTCGATCAAGGTGTTATAAACAACTTGTGCTGTTGCCTTATTGCCATCCAGTTGGCCCGCCATATTGACATCGCTAGAACGAAATAATAGCTCATATCCATATACATCCTGCCGGCCATCAAAAATAGGTTGACGCCCAACAAATGCCGTAGCAGCAGGGGGCTTTCTGTCTAACCTCTCCGGGTTCATTTGTGGTCCTGAAATATAGTATTTCACTGATTAATCTATAGTTGTATCGGCGTTGTGCACAGCAAACTTTACGGTTCCCCACAAATTTCAATTGCATCGCTTTCGGACATGAAAACCTATATATAAACAGTCCTTTTCCCTGATTTATGGCTTTCGACATTTACAAAATGTTTACATCCTTTCAGGGAAATCCATGCCTTAACCAATACACTTAGAAATTAAGATATGGATTACAACCGGTCATCGAACCTTCACGGATATACCGGATGGCCTGTAAACAGAGTGGCTCTATGAATAAGAAAGTTCTTATTGTTGATGACAATCATGATTTGTCTGATTGTCTTGCCGTTTTGCTTGCTGAACAGGGTTATGATACTTCTGTTGTCTATAATGGCGAAGATGCCGTTAAGAAAGTAAGGGATGAACCGTTTGATCTGGCAATTATTGACGTAAAACTGCCGGGGATAAATGGTGTTGAGGTGTTTCGGACCATACGTAAGATAAACCCGGAAATGGAAGGTATCATGATGACGGGTTATCAGATGGATCAATTACTCGCTGAAGCCATCAATGATGGTTCCGTATCTGTTTTACGTAAACCCTTTCCTATGGCCAGGTTATCGGCAAAAATATCTGATATACAGCAGAAAGGCATCCTGCTGATAGTCGACGATGATCCGGAATTCGTCAGTAGTATGGAACAATACCTTATCCAACAACACTATAAGGTTTTAATTGCACAGACGGATAAACAGGCCAGTGATTGCCTCATGCAAGAGTCAATCGATATCCTGGTTCTGGATTTAAAGCGTCCTATCATACATGCACTTGATATCTATCTTGGCTTAAATGAAAAAGGATATACCATTCCGACTATTATCGTGACAGGTTACACGGCCCAGGAAGCAGGGAAACCGGATGCCTTGCGCTCCATGTCGGTAACAGGCTGCCTGTTCAAGCCGTTTAGCCCGGAAGACTTATTCGCAGGGATAAATAATATATTAAACTCCGGTTCAGGGTGAAAATCCGAAAGCCGGAAACAGTTCGAAACTTCCTTTCGTCTTTTAAAATCCTTTATTCTGAACTCTTCAATTTTGAAGCAGGGATTTTCGGTGTTTCGGATTTCCGATCCGGATTCTGTCCACGGTGACGGAGTGCATGATCCATCAACACCAATGCCAGCATGGCTTCAGCAATGGGTGTCGCACGTATGCCAACACAGGGATCATGTCTGCCCTTGGTACTTACTTCCGCAGCCTCCCCTTTGGTGTTAACAGTCTTTCCCGGTATGCGGATGCTGGAAGTGGGTTTGAGTGCCATACTGACAACGATATCCTGACCTGAAGAAATACCACCCAGGACCCCACCGGCATTATTACTCAGGAATCCTTCCGGTGTCATTTCATCCCGATGTTCCGTACCTTTCTGTTCAACCGAATCAAATCCGGCTCCCAACTCCACACCTTTAACGGCATTAATACTCATCATCGCCTTGGCAATATCCGCATCCAGCCGATCAAAAATCGGTTCCCCCAAACCAACGGGGATATTATCAGCAACAACATTCACACGTGCACCGACTGAATTACCTTCTTTTCGTAACGCATCCATATAATCTTCCAGCTCGGCAACCTTGCCGGGATCCGCGCAAAAGAAGGCATTGTTTTCCACTTCATCCCAATCCTTGTGTTCAAGCGGGATATTCCCAAGCTGGGCAAGATAGCCACGGATAGAAACACCGTATTGCTCTTTTAAATATTTCTTGGCAATAGCCCCTGCTGCCACACGCATACAGGTTTCCCGGGCAGAAGCACGGCCACCACCACGGTAATCACGTATTGCATATTTCTGCTGATAAGTGTAATCCGCATGGCCTGGACGAAACAGATGTTTAATTTCCGAGTAGTCCTTGGACCGCTGATCTTCATTTTCGATGAGCAGCCCTATCGGGGTACCGGTGGTCCTGCCTTCAAACACACCTGAAAGGATCTTGACGGTATCCGATTCACGTCGCTGGGTGACATGGCGGGATTTCCCTGGTTTACGCCGGTTCAGATCATGTTGTAAATCAGCTTCGTTGAGTTCCATTCCCGGAGGACAGCCATCAACAATGCACAAATATCCCGGTCCATGACTCTCGCCACAGGCGGTGATGGTAAAGAGTTTTCCGAAGGTATTGCCTGACATGGGCGTGTATTCTAACGGGTAATGAAAAAAACTGCTTGAAAGTTTTTAAGATAAAGAAGTCAGAATCCAGGAGCCAGAGTTCAGAATAAAAAACCTGCCTCTGAGCATTTAATATTTATTCTCCGTGGTTAATAAAAAAATTAGATTTGAAACTCATTCAACTGTTCGGCAGTTAACAAAAACACTCCTTCACCGCCGTATTCAAATTCCAGCCAGGTAAACGGGATACCGGGAAAAGTTTCGGTAACAATACCCTGGCCATTACCCACTTCTACCACCAGTACACCGTGTTCTGATAAGTAGCGAGCCGATTGATTTAATATTTTTTCGATCAATAACAAACCATCCTGTCCGGGTGTTAACGCGTTCACAGGCTCATGGCTATACTCTGCAGGCAGGGAGGACAACTCATTACTGCCCACATAAGGCGGATTGGAAACGATAAGATCATAAGGTTGCTTATAAAGTTGTTTAAACAAATCCGATTCATACAATGTGACTTGGTCGGATAACCGGTGATTGACTACATTTTTTTTTGCTACCTCCAACGCATCGCTGCTGATATCAGTCGCATCAACTTCAGCATCGGGAAAAGCCTTAGCACAGGCGATAGCGATACAAGCACTACCGGTACCGATATCCAGAATACGTTTGACTGATGACTCCTGAATCCAGGGAGAAAATCTTTCCTCGATGAGTTCAGCAATGGGTGAACGGGGTATCAGCACCCGTTCATCCACATAAAACGGTAATCCGGCAAACCAGGCCTCATTGACCAGATAGGCGGTCGGTATCCGCTGTGTTATGCGCTTATCAACGAGTGTTTTGATATGTTGTATCTGCGCGGGCTCAAGTGGTGCATCTAATCTTCGATCATCAACATCAAAGGACAGGTCCAGGCCACGTAATACCAGGTAAACGGCTTCATCATGCGGATTATCCGTGCCGTGACCATAAAACAGCTCTGCTTCCCGGAAACGCTGTTCAGCCAAGGTAATTAATTGACGCGGGGTTATATTATGAATGGTATTGATTACTGTACTCTTAAATACTACCTTTACTCTTCACGACTCACTAATATTTTTTATTGAATCACCTGATAGCCGGGAATAGCCGCGATATCAAATTCATCAATCTGTTCCTTGTCGAGAAATTTTTCTGCATATCGCAGATAAACCTTTTCATTAATAAAAATATCGAAAAGATCCGGATCAATGTGATTCCCGAGTTTCATTTTACCAAGAATGGTTAGTGCCTGTGACAGTGGCATACCTTTTTTGTAGGGACGATCACCGGCGGTTAAGGCCTCGAATACATCGGCAATACCCATGATCCGTGCCGGTACGGACATTTGTTCACGTGTCAGACCAAGGGGATAACCTGTTCCATCCATCTTTTCATGGTGACCGCCTGCATATTCAGGCACATTGTTCAGGTATTTGGGATAAGGCAGGGCTTGCAGCATCTTTATGGTCACGGAGATATGATTATTAATGATCTGTCGTTCCTCCATGGTCAAGGTGCCGCGTTCGATCAGCAGGTTCTGGATCTCGTTATCCGTTAACAAGGTCATATCCGATCCGTTCAGGCGTTGCCGCCCAATCTGTTTAATGCGTTCCTGATCCTCCTCAGTCATGAATTCTCCGCCAAAATTGCTGTTACGGACAAATTCACGATCAGCACCAATCCGTGCAATCTCATCCCGGTAAACCGCATCTTTTTCCGGATCATAGACGATGTTATTTTCATCAAGCAGGCGCTGCATGGCCTCGATCTGCCGTTCCCGCTTTAATACCTCAAAACGAAGATCCACCGCATTAATGCGATCATAGATTGTTTCCAGCTTTGTGCCTTTATCGACCACATATTCCGGTGTCGTGATCTTGCCGCAATCATGTAACCACCCTGCGACATTCAGGGCATATTTTTCTTTCTGAGTCATGTCGAAATCCTTCAACGGTCCGTGCTTCATCTGGCAGGCTGCTTCGGCCAGCATATTGGTCAGCTCCGGTACCCGGCGGCAATGCCCCGCCGTATAAGGCGATTTCTCATCAATTGCATTGGCAATAAGTTCGATCAAGGCATCGAACAATTCCTTCTGGGCATCGATCAGACTGCGATTGGTAATCGTTACCGCTGCCTGGGAAGCCAGTGACTCAACTACCTGCTGGTCTAACTCGGAAAAAGGGACGGTTGTTTTTCTTTCAGCATCATGGGCATTTAACAACTGCAAAATACCGATGATCTCATCTTCATGATTGGTCAGTGGCACTGTCAGAAAAGATTTGGACCGGTAGCCCGTTTTCTCATCAAAATTCCGGGTGCCGGAGAAATCAAATTGCTGATCTTCATAAGCATCTTCTATATTGACTGTTTCACCACTCAGAGCCGCCCATGACGCGACGTTATTTTTATTGGGATTACCTTCCTGGTCATAAAGGGGGATAGGGTTAAAAGTAATCTCTTCGCCACTGGTGCCGCCCTTATGAATTCCCAGTGACTCCGTCACCAT
>JANQEY010000111.1 GCA_028278125.1 bacterium
TGATACTGATCAAGTAAGCGATCAGATCAAATTGATTTAACTGCATTTAAAGAATAAACCGGCCGGCGATGAGAAATCATCGCCGGCTTTCTCTTTGAGGTTAAATCTACCAAAACGACCAAAAAACAAAAATCTCTACTTGTGTCTCTATGAATATAAATGTAGTTTATTTAATTGTAGTCCATTTCACTACAAAATTAATATTTCCAGCACGTACACACTTCGATTTTGCATCCAGTTAAAGCCAACTATTCTACCCTACATACAAGTGGAAGGAGTTACCTATGAGTAAGTGGCTGAAGTTTTTTATCTGTTTGATCTTTATAGTCGCTTTCACAGCTTCAGCAACAGCTGAGGTCAATCTTATCTCCCAGGATCAAAAAATAGGGGAACTGAGAGAAAAGATTGAAATTGCAAAACGATTATATGAAGCGGGAAACCTGGATCAAATCCAACGGAAAAGGATTGCGTATTACTCCAGGCTTGAGACTGCAATCAATAATTACTTCAATGAAACACCGCTGACTGCTGGCCAGGAATCACTATTAAAATCTGAAGGTATCATAGCTCCTGACATTACGAATGAACTCGATGAATTCGGCGGACCTGACGAATTCGGCTATGAGTACATAGACTCTCAAGAGGAGAACGGGCCAGAATTCAACTGGATAGACATCATGGATACCGGCGAACTGATTACTGGCCTGGACAACGACGCTACGGTTGGTCCATTTGACATAGGATTTGATTTCTCATTCTATGGCGAAACCTATGATGAGTTTTACCTCTGTTCACACGGTTGGATCTCGTTCACATCAACAGGTGTTACATGGAATAACACCAACCTCCCGGATATATTTGAACCTAATAACCTGATAGCCTTTTACTGGGATGATTTTATCGTTGACTGGGCTAACGGGGCATATTATGAAACCATTGATGACATGCTTATCGTCCAGTGGGATCACGATTCAGCTCCATGCCAGGTTCAACTCTTCGATAACGGCACAATCCTTATAATGTACAATGAAGGATTTACCGGTCCACTCGGTGGTGTCACTGGTGAAACAATCGGTATTGAAAACGAAGACGGTACAATCGGACTGGAGGTTTCCTATAATACTGATCCTGTTGACTATCCTTTCGGCGAACTGGCGATCAAGTTTTCTGCGTTCGAAGATGCTGTAATCACTGGAACAGTTACAGATCTGGACACTGGCGATCCCATTGAAGGTGCTGAGTTAAATCTCTTTTATGCGGATGACGATGTAGTACAAGTGGTAGCTTTCTCTGATGAAAATGGTGAATATCAATTGTTGGTCAGTGAGGAAGGTACATTTGATCTGACTGCATATGCCGCAACATTCGTTGAGCAACTGGTTGAAGATATTGAAATATTGGAAGCTGATGAACTCACCCATGATTTTGCTCTTGTCCCAGAAACAGAAACGGTGCTTACCGGTGGTCTTGTCCGGTCGGCAGATACCCCTGAAACACCTCTTGAAGGTGTGATCGTAAACATGCCTGAGGTTGGTGAATTTGATGTTACAAACGCCATTGGCATCTTTAACCTCGGTGATCAGCTGGTTGGCGAATATACTTTTGAAATCAGCTTCGATCCCCCCGGTTCGGAAGGTTATCACAATCTGATTCTCAACAATGTTCCGGTTAACGATGATGCCATTCCGCTCATTTTCGAACTTTTTGAATTAATGCCACCTGAGAATATTACTGCGAATTCAGGCGATGCCGAAATCACACTCAATTGGGAGGCGCCTGCAAACCACCCGGAAGACCTGACCCTGGCAATGGTTGAAGATCAAATCGAGGTTTACGAAGAAACCCTGGAAAGATTTACAACAAACGGTGCTCCTGACGAAGTTGCCAAGATTCCTTTTATCGAAAATGAACTTCACAGGCTTCAATCACTAAAAGCATCCCTGGATTACCAGGCTGAACTTGACCAGCTGACAGACTTTGCCGGTTACAGGATAAAAGTATTCTATGAAGATGAAACAGAGGAAATGTTACCTGATATATTTACCGGCAATACTCATACTCTAGCCAACCTGACAAATGGTGAAATGTATGGTTTCGCATTAGCAGCCGATTATGGCTACGATGAAGATTATCTTGAATTTTCTGATATCCTGTACAGCCGTCCGCATGCATTAGGTGGTTATAACTTTGAGGAAGTCGATTACGAGTGGCTTGAAATCAATCCCGACAACGGCGGTCCTGGAACACTAATCCTGGGTGCTGGCGATGACGCTAGCAGCGGATTCTGGTCTATTTCGCCGCTGGACTTTACCTTCTTTGACAACATTTTCACTCAACTGGCTGCTTGTTCAAACGGCTGGATGAGCTTCACAAACGCCGGTACCAATATCGGTCCTACGATTCCAAATGCTGGAGAACCCAACAATACAATCATCGGTGTGAACGCAGATACAGACTGTGAGGTAGATGGTGATGAGCTGGCGATCTGGTATTATGTGGATGAAGATGAAAATAAAGTAGTGGTTCAGTGGTTTGTAGCGCCATATACAGGCAATACAGCTTACCGTTTCTCCTACCAGGCGGTTCTAAATTGTATCGACAACAGTGTCCAGTTGAATTATGAATGGGCTGACGACTGGATGGACATAAACCGGGGTGGTGCAATCATCGGTATCGAAAACGGGCTTGGTGATATAGCATATACCTATGACATGAACAACCTCGTAGATGAAATGTCCCTCAGATGGACTCCGGCTGACTGG